>CAYGKG010000004.1:0-68280 GCA_964350495.1 uncultured Alphaproteobacteria bacterium | reverse complement strand
TTCGAGATCGCCGACACGAGATGGCGGTCGGACAACCAACTCATCGCTCCGCCGAGGATGGCATAGTCGCTGCCGAGAAACGCGGCGCCTCTGTTCCAGAGGCGCTTGAGCTGCGCGTGGGCGGCTAGCAATCCATCGTCATTCATCATCCAGCCCATAGGCCGTATGCAGCGCCCGCAACGCGAGCTCGGTGTACTCTTCTTCGATGAGTACGCTCACCTTGATCTCAGAGGTCGATATTACCTGGATGTTGATCCCGCGCTCGGCAAGGGTCGCAAACATCCGCTGAGCGACGCCTGCGTGGCTCCGCATCCCGACACCGATGACGGAAACTTTGGTCACGCCTTCGTCGGACTTCAGCTCTTCATAGCCGACCTCGGGACGGGCCTTCTCGATGACGGCAATCGCCCGATCAAGATGGGCCCGCGTGACCGTGAAAGTCAGGTCCGTAAACTTGTCGTCCTGGGAGATGTTCTGGACGATCATATCTACATTGATGTTTGCGTCGGCGAGCGACCCGAAAACCGCGGCAGCCACGCCGGGCCGATCAGCCACCCGCCGCAAGGTGATTTTGGCTTCATCGCGCGAGTAGGCGATACCACTGACAATTTCTTTTTCCACTATCTCATCCTCGTCGACAACGAGTGTACCGGGTGAATCGCTGAAGCTTGAAAGCACCTGAAGTTTGACGCCGTGGTTCATCGCAAGTTCGACAGACCGCGTTTGCAAGACTTTCGCCCCAAGAGATGCGAGTTCGAGCATCTCCTCATAGGTAATCTTCTCAAGTTTCCGGGCCCGAGTCACAATTCGAGGATCGGACGTGTATACCCCGTCGACATCGGTATAGATGTCGCAGCGGTCCGCATTTAGCGCCGCGGCCATCGCGACCGCACTCGTATCAGAGCCGCCCCGTCCCAACGTCGTGATCCGGTTCTCCGCGCTTAGCCCCTGGAATCCGGCAATAACCGCGACTTCATCGTGCGCGAATCGCTTCATAAGTTCGCTGACGTCGATGTCCTTGATCCGGGCCGCGCCATGCGAGGAGTCCGTATGAATCGGTAGCTGCCACCCCATCCAGGAACGCGCAGAAATGCCCATATCTTGAAGAACGATCGCGAGGAGCCCTGCAGTCACTTGCTCGCCTGTGGCGACGATCGCGTCGTATTCACGGGTATCGTAAAGTGGCGACGCCTCGTCCGCCCAGCGAACCAATTGGTTGGTCGTGCCCGCCATCGCGGAGACGACGACGACCACATGGTTACCGCGGTCACACTCCCGCTTAATCCTCGACGCGGCGTTTCTAATCCGCTCAAGATCAGCGACGGACGTGCCGCCAAATTTTAGAACGACAACCGACATAGTACCCGGAATAGAGGCAGCGGCCGTTTACGGCCACCCTGATTACGGCGCCCGAAGGGTTTTCTTGTTCCGGCAGGGGCGCGTATACATATACGCGACACAACCGCCAAGCAAGCAAGGCCCGCCATCGTGACGCTAGAGTCCGCCGCAGCGAAGAGTACGATCGACCCGGTCGAGGTCGATCGTTTCGCGAAGATGTCCGCGACGTGGTGGGACACCCAAGGTCCCTTTCGGCCGTTGCACCAAATCAATCCAGTCAGGCTGCAATACATCCGGAACAGACTGTGCCGGCAATTCGCGCGCGACCCGAATAGCCCGACCCCGTTGCGCGGCCTTCGGATCGCCGACATTGGGTGCGGCGGCGGATTGCTGTGCGAACCGATTCGGCGCCTAGGCGCCGACGTCGTCGGCATCGATCCCTCGGAACGGAACGTGGAGATCGCGCGGTTGCATGCAGCGGAATCGGCTCTTGAGATCGACTATGTCCAAGCGACGGCGGAAGACCTGGCTGCATGGGGAGAAACCTTCGACGTCGTCCTCAACATGGAGGTCGTGGAACATGTTGCCGACGTTCCCGCCTTCCTCGCGGCCTGTACGCAGATACTCCGAGGGGCCGATGCGGCAATGGTTCTCGCGACGTTGAATCGAACCCTCAAAGCCTATGCGCTGGCGATCGTCGGTGCGGAATACGTGCTGGGTTGGCTTCCGAGGGGGACCCACGATTGGAACCGTTTTCTTCGGCCATCGGAGCTTCGCGCACGATTGGCCGAGACCGGGCTCAAAATATCGGACCTAAAGGGATTGTCCTATGCCCCGCTTGCGCGGGAGTGGCGCCTGTCGAGCGACCTGAACGTCAACTACCTCGCATTTGCCACGCGACCCTAGGCATCCTCTTTGGACGGCCACGGGAGCACACCGAACTCGATACCTTCTTCATGGAGTTCGGCAGATTCGTCTGGGGTCATTTCGCCGTAGATGTTGCGATGATCCGCTTCCCCATAGTGGATCTTCTTGGCCTCTTCAGCGAACGTGTCGCCAACATGGTCGAAGTTTTTTTCCACTTCTTCGCGCAGCGCCCGCACCATTTGCATCAACTCCGCCGCCCGGGTGGTGGCCACAGCCGAGGGCGCCACATTGGCAGCGGGATTTGGACCCACTACAGCCCGCGTGCTGACGTTAGGTGCCATGAGCGCTTTGTCGAGATCGGTGTCGCCGCAGATCGGGCAAGCCAACTCACCCTGTTGGCTTTGTTGTCGATATGCGTCGCTGTTCGAGAACCACGCCTCGAATACATGGGCATTTGCGCAACGTAGATCGAATGAGATCATGCCGAACAACGTATCCTTGCTGCAATCAACTCTCGATATAGAAGGGTATTCTCGAGTTCAAGGCCAATGCCCGCTAAACGCGTGTCTCGACCTAAGTCCGATCGTCCCCAGGGAAAACCGGAGCCCGAAAATCGGCAAAGGTAGACCACGCCGGAATGGCAGACCGGGCAGCATCGACCTTGGCGAAATCGATGTCCGCGTAATACACGCCGGGCGCGTCGCCGGCGTCGAGCAGAACCTCGCCCCACGGTCCGACGACCATGGAATGACCGAATGTTTCGCGGTTGGCCGGATGCCTTCCGGTCTGAGCCGGAGCCACAACGAAAGCCCCGGACTCGATCGCTCGCGCCCGTAACAGGACCGCCCAATGGGCCTGGCCCGTCACTTTGGTGAACGCGGAGGGAACGCTGATCAAGCGAGCCTTGAGGCGACCCAGCGTTCGGTAAAGCTCCGGAAACCGGATGTCGTAGCAAATCGTCATCCCTAACGCGCCCCACGGGAGATCTGCCATGACCACGTCGGATCCGGGGCGATAGTTCCGCGATTCCTGGTAGGTCTCACCGCCAGGCAACGCAACGTCGAACATGTGAATCTTGTCGTAGCGGGCCGCAACGCGACCGTCCGGCCCAAACAACAGTGATCGGTTGAAGACCCGGCCATCGCCTGTGGCAACGCCGATCGAACCGGCCAGCACCCACCGTTGGACCGCCGCAGCCACTCCGGAGAATCGAGCAACCGCGGGGTGATCTGCCTCGCCGACGGCCAGGGACAAAAGCTGCTCCCGGCTGGCCGCCATTAGCGCGACGTTTTCCGGGGTCGCAATAAAGTCGGCACCCGCGCACGCTGCCTCGCGGATGGCCTCGGTGACGGTCGCGAGATTGCGGTCCATATCGTCGCCCGCGCAGATCTGAACGCAGGCGATTTTCATGAGACCGCGCGCCTAGGCCGAGGGCTCGGCCAGCATGGCGTCAAGACGCCCCTCGCGCTCCAACGCGTAAAGCTCGTCACAGCCCCCCACGCCTTTTCCGTTAATGAATATCTGCGGCACGGTGTAACGCCCGTCAGCCCGCGCCATCATTTCCTGGCGCTTCGCATCGCTGAAGGTTACGTCAACTTCATCGAACGTGATCGATTTCTTGTTCAGAAGGTTCTTGGCGCGGGCACAGAACCCGCACATCATCGTCGTATAGATTTCAACGTTGGCCATGACTCCAGCACCGCAAATGGAAGGAACGCCGATACACTAGGTGTGTCGGCAAGGCCTTCGCAACAGGCGGCAGGCGCAAATCCTACAATGTTGGGTGACCCCTAGATCACCCGCGCCAAGGTCAGAACGTCGACGTGGGCCGCACCTGCGCCAAGAAGAGCGCGGGCACACACGTCCGCTGTCGCCCCCGTAGTGAGTACGTCGTCAATCAAGAGCACCCGCCGAGCGCCAATGAACGGTCGTACCGAGGCAGGCACCTCGATCGATCCGCGGACGTTTGTCTCCCGTGCTCGCCGGCCCAGGCCGCCTTGGCGCGGCGTATTTCGTGTGCGCCGCAGTGCCCCGACAAGCACGCCAAGGCCGTTGGCGGCCGCCAACCGCGTCGCAAGAACCGAAGATTGATTGTACCGGCGGCGGAGCAACCGACGCGGATGTAGCGGCACCGGAACGACGACATCGGCGTCGGCGAGAAGCTCCTGCCCGGCAGTCTGTAGCCACGACACCGCCAACGGCGTCAGGTCAAGGCGATCGCCGTGCTTGAAGGCAAGTATCAAGTCTCGGGAGACGTCGCCGTAGACCAACGCCGACCTAGCCCGATCAAATCTGGGGGAATGGGCGATGCAGGCGCCACACCACAGACCCGATCCGGCGTCGAAATCAAAGGGAAGGCCGCAACGCGCGCAGAAGGGCGCGGTCACGAACTGCGCCTTGGCCCAGCATGCGCCGCACAGCCCCGCACTGTGGATGCGGGCGCCACAGGCGCCACAGCGATTGGGGGCAACAAAATCCAATGCGCGACCGACGGATCGGTGCGCAATCCGCGGCAATGCGCTCATCATGCCCGCCGCTATGGACGGCGCAGAGATGCTTTATGACGTGCGCGGACGCCTGCGCTAAACCTCTAGAACAACTTTACCGAAGAACCGGCGACTCGCGAGAAGGTCGTGCGCGGACTTCATCTCCCTGAGCGGCAGTATCTTCTCGATAACCGGGCGCAGCTTGCCCTCCTTGACAAGCTTGAGGACCATCTGATTCGTCGAAACGGGAGCAAAGTGCGTTGACGTCATCGTCAGTTGCTTGCGAAAGAATTCGATCATGTCGATCTCGACCTTCTCGCCGGCGTGGGCGCCGGCGGTCGAGAGACGACCGTTGAGACAGAGAGCGGAGAGACTCTGCTGGAGAACGTTGCCGCCTACGCATTCGATAACGGCGTCGGCCCCGCGGCCATCGGTCATCTTCATCACTTCGTCGACGATGCTTTGGTTGGTGTAGTTGATAACGTCGGAGGCGCCTAGCTGCCGGGCGCGGTCCAGCTTTTCGTCCGACCCGGCGGTGGCAATGACCCGGGCGCCGGCGAGGGCGGCGATTTGCACTGCGGCCGATCCGACACCTGAGCCTGCTGCGTTGACGACAACGTCTTCACCTTGTTTGACCTTGCCCTTGGTCACGACAAGTTCCCACGCGGTCGCCATCGCGACCTGCGTCGCCGCCGCATCCAGGTCCGAGAGCCCGTCAGGAATTCGAATGACATTCGGCTCGGAAACCTTCACGTACTCGGCGTAGGTGCCCCAACGCGTGACGCCGAGCTTGTCGAAGTCCATGCAGATGTTGTCCATCCCAAGCGCGCAGTTGCAAATCGCCCGCCTGCACTGACCCGACGATGTTGTGAGTTGGGGCATCACGCGGTCGCCAACGCGAAACGCCGTGACGCCGGAGCCAATTTCCGCAACGACACCGGCGCCTTCGACGCCGAGGATGTGCGGCATTTTCAGCCCGGCATAGCCGGAAATATCCCCCCGCAAATCCAAATCGAAGTGATTCAGGCCGACCGTCTTGAGATTGATGAGCACCTCGCCAGGTCCCACTCTGGGTGTGTCGATGTCCTCGTAAGTCAGGACATCCGACGGCCCACACTCATGGATCACAACTGCCTTCATTTTCCGGCCCCTTCAGCAAAAACAGGCGCGCACTCTAGCACCAAATCCGGCGCAGTGGGGTACGATCGGGGAACCCCTCCACCACGAGCACAGCCTAGCAACACTATGAGTGACGCATACCTCTTCGATCGGCAGGCCGTCGTTCGCAACCACCTGCGGTCGCGGTCTCTGACCCCGCAAGGGTCGTTTCTTTTTCGGGAGATCGGGAACAGGCTCGCCGACCGCCTGCTCGACGTTCGGCGCGACTTTCCGCTGGCCCTCGACTTGAGCGGCCATCGCGGGTTCGAAACTTTGCTAGAAGACGCGGGCGTCATCGAAGCGCGTAGAATCGAGACGATCATCACCGCCGTGGAGTCGACCGAACTGACCGGTGGCCGAGTGCCGGTCGCCAGCGATCCCGAACTCCTGCCCTTTGCAGAATCCTGCATCGACCTTGCAACCAGCGTCATGGCGCTGCACTGGGTCAACGACGTCCCCGGCATGCTGTCCCAGGTTCGTCGCGCGTTGCGACCGGACGGATTGTTCGTCGCGGCCTTTCTCGGCGGCGAGACGCTCCATGAGCTGCGGGATTGCCTTGCAACGGCGGAAATCGAGGTTTCAGGCGGCCTGAGCCCGCGGGTGAGCCCGTTCGCCGACATTCGCGATGCCGGCGGCCTCTTGCAACGCGCTGGCTTTGCCCTGCCCGTCGCCGACAAAGACCGACTCGACGTGACCTACGCGTCCATGTTCGCACTCATGCACGACCTGCGCGGGATGGGGGAAACCAACGCCCTTGCCCAACGTCGCAGGCATTTTTCGTCCCGGGCGGTATTCCTGCGCGCCGCCGCGCTCTACGCCGAGAAGTATGGCCGTGACGACCGTATCCCCGCCACCTTCGATGTGACCTATCTGACCGGCTGGGCGCCGCATGAATCCCAGCAACGTCCCCTCCGGCCGGGAAGCGCCCGAACCCGGCTCGCCACCGCCCTGGATACCGAGGAACGGCCGACCGGCGAACGGGCATCGCCAAAGGTTCAGAGGTAGTCCCGCAACATCGCGACGAGGGGAACATCGGCCGGCGGCATTTCAACCGCCGACAGATCGTTGACATTCACCCATCGCAGGTTCTGCCCCTCGCGCCCGTGCGCGTGCCCCACCCAGACGCGACATATGTAGAGCGGCATGAGGAGGTGAAAGGTCTCGTAACGATGCGAAGCGAAACAAAACGGCGCGAGGCAGCTCTCCTCCGTATCGATGCCGAGTTCCTCCCGCAGCTCACGAATCAGCGCGACTTCCGGCGTTTCGCCGGCAGCAATCTTGCCGCCCGGAAATTCCCACAGGCCCGCCATGGATTTACCCGGCGGGCGTTGCGCGATGAGGACACGGTCATCGCCATCGAGAAGCGCGACTGCGACGACGAGAACCGTCGGAACGTCGATGGGGGCGGCACTCATGCGGTACGGTTGAGATCGTAGCGCAAGACTTTTCGGCTCGACCCGCCGGTTGTCGCAGAGTTCTCAAGGCCCTGATAGACGAAGCCGAGGCGGGCCAAGACGCGCGTCGAGGCCGGGTTGCCCATGAACACGAAGGCGACGATCCGCTGCATGCCAAGGGCGGCCACACCGAACTCTAACGCAGCGCCGACCGCTTCGGTGGCGAATCCCTGGCCCCAGCACCGGCGATCGAGCCAGTATCCAAGTTCGAAGGCTCGTTCGTGGGGCATCAAGCCGAGCCCACCGATAAACGCGCCGTCCTCGCGACGCTCGATCGCAAACCTGCATCCGACAATCTTCCCCGGCGGGTTGCGCGCGCAGTCCTTTATCCAAGCCTCTGCGTGGGTCGCATCATAGGGATGCGGGACGAAGGCAAGCTGCTTTGACACCAGCGGGTCGGTCAACTGCGCCACGAGCGGATTTCTGTCGGTCGCAGCAAAGGGACGAAGGTGGAGCCGCAGTGTTTCTAGGGGTTGCACGATCGAATTATGGACGTTCATCGCACTGCGAAAGCCACGCGCGTCGACTAGGAACGATAGTCCGCATTGATTCGGATATAGCCTTCGGTGAAATCGCACGTCCAAACGGTGAACGCCGACCGGCCCACGCCGACATCGACTTTGACCTCGATTAGCGGATTCTTCATATAGCTTGCGACGACCGATTCCTGATAGCCCGCGACGACAACGCCGTTTTCGGCGACAATGTGGTCGCCAAAGGCGATTCGAAGCCGATCGCGATCGGCTTCTTCCCCGGCCTTGCCAACCGCCATCACCACTCTGCCCCAGTTCGGATCTTCGCCGGCAATGGCCGTCTTGACCAACGGCGAGTTGGCAATAGACATCCCGATACGCTTCGCCGCTCGCTTAGATTTCGCGCCCGAAACTTGGATCTCAACGAACTTCGTCGCCCCTTCGCCGTCGCGCACGATCTGGTGGGCAAGATCCTTGGTCAGATCGGTGAGCGCGCGCCTGAAACCCCTTAAAAGCGGGCTCTTGGCATTCGAAATGGGTTCGTGCCGGGGGCCTGCGCCGGTGGCAAAGAGCAGCGTCGTATCGCTGGTCGAGGTGTCGCCATCGACCGTGATTGCGTTGAAGGAACGTTCATTGGCGCGCGCCAATTCGGCCTGCAACACGTCATGGGGAATGGTTGCGTCGGTGAAGACATAGGCCAGCATTGTCGCCATGTCCGGCGCGATCATCCCAGACCCCTTGGCGATGCCGTTCAGCTGGTACAGCGTGTCCCCAATCTTGAACGGGCGCGTTGCGAGCTTCGGGAAAGTATCCGTGGTTCGGATTGCCTCCGCTGCGGCGCGCCAGTTGCCCTCGCCCAGGCCCCGCTTCAGCGTCTCAATAACCCCGAGGATCTTATCGGTTGGCAGCTTCTCGCCAATAACGCCAGTTGAACTGACAAAAACCTGATCGGCCCTACAGCCAAGCGCGCGGGCCACGGCGGCGGTTGTCGCAGCCACGGCCCGAATTCCTTCATAACCGGTGAACGCGTTGGAGTTCCCCGAATTGACCAAGAGTCCGCGGGCGGTGCCGCTCTGGAGGATGTCGCGGCACCACAATACGGGCGCGGACGCCGTACGAGACCGCGTCAAAACGCCGGCAGCGGTGGTCCCTTCCGACATTTCGGCCAGGAGCACATCGGCCCGATCGTATTTGATGCCAGCGGTAATCGTCGACAATCGGACGCCGGTAATCGGCGGCAAGTCCGGAAAGGAGGCCGGCGCAAGAGGTGATCTTGTCAGCTGTCGTGCCATATTGCGCTAGAATGCCGGGACGGCGCCGTCCCGGCAATGGCCCTAGTTCTCGACGCGATTTCCCTGAGCGTCAAACAACTCGACGGTAACGCCCTTTCGTGCCTCGGTAAGGACCTCTTGCACGATCACATTCGTCAATTGCTGGGTCAGTTCGTCGCGAACCTCATCAAGCGACGGTGGCGGCGCCTGACGGCGGTCCGTTAATCTGATGACATGCCAGCCGAACTGCGTCTGGACCGGTTCCGAAACTTCGCCGATTTCCAACGCAAAGGCTGCTTCCGAAAACGTCGGGACCATCTGACCCTTTTCAAAGTAGCCGAGATCGCCCCCCGCACTGGCCGACGGCCCGGTGGACTCCCGCCGCGCGACCTCGGCGAAATCGGCACCGCCGCGCACCTCGGATGTAATCGCCTGTGCGGTTTCCTTCGTTTCCACAAGTATGTGGCTCGCGCGAATTTGCTCGGCCGGCGGGTTGTCCGCGACGAACTCGTCGTAGAGCTTCTTCAACCGATCTTCCGTGAGCCCGCTTTCGATCTGGCGGCTCAAATAGACGTTTTGCAAGATCCGTAGGGCCGCGACCTCGGCTTGACGCTTGTACTCGGCGTCCTGCTCGGTTCCGGCCGCCCGCGCGAGGGCGACAACTAAACGAGTATTGACCAGTTCGTTGACAACCAGCGGATCGATTTGTTCGCGCGGCGCGGACTGAACCTGTTCGGGCAATTGGGCGATGAAGGCATCGACATCCGATTGACGAATTTCTTCGCCGGCGACGGTCGCACGGATCGGATCCTGCTGGCTTTCCTGCGCCACAGCGAGAGAATTCGCCCCAAGAAAGACGGCCACGGCGAGTGCTCCGGATAACCGGGCAGCGTTGGAAAGCATCGGCAAGTCCCTTCTTGGGCGAGTGACACAAAGCGCGGAGGGCGGTTGTAACATGGTGACAAGCCAATATACCGCCATTTTTTTCAGACCTTTCCCTTCACGTTCGATTGACAGGAACGCACCGGTCACGATGTCACAGCGTCCGTTGACAGACGGATTGGCGGTCCTTATTTCTCGTATTGATGCGCCCTTCGGGCCTGCCCTGCACCTACAGCAATAGTGAGGAATCTAGATGATCGGCGGGATTGCCAGACGCCTATTTGGCACGGCAAACGATCGCGTCGTTCGCGAACTCCGAACTGTTGTCGATCATATCAACAGTCTCGAACCCGCGGTTGCCGCGCTGACCGACGCCCAACTTACGGCCCGCACCGGTGAATTTCGCCAGCGGATCGCCAACGGCGAAACGCTTGGCAGTTTGCTTCCGGAAGCATTTGCGACGGTCCGTGAAGCCGCCAAGAGAACCCTCGGAGAACGCCACTACGACGTGCAGCTCATTGGAGGCATGGTTCTCCATCAGGGCAAGATCGCCGAAATGCGGACGGGCGAGGGCAAAACGCTTGTTTCCACATTGGCCGTCTATCTCAACGCCCTCGCCGGTAAAGGCGTGCATGTCGTGACGGTCAACGACTACCTCGCCCGACGCGACGCCGAATGGATGGGCCAAGTTTATGGGTTCTTAGGCCTGACGGTCGGCGTCATCGTACACGGGCTGAACGATGACGAGCGGCGCCAACAATACCGGGCCGATTTGACCTACGGCACCAACAACGAATTCGGTTTCGATTACCTACGCGACAACATGAAGTTCGAGCTGGCTTCGATGGTGCAGCGCCCGTTCAACTTCGCGATCGTCGACGAGGTCGATTCGATTCTGATCGACGAAGCTCGCACGCCTCTGATCATTTCAGGCCCAGCCGAGACCAGTTCAGACCTCTACCTGCAACTGGACGACATCATCCCGAAGCTCACCGCAGAGGATTACGAGCTTGATGAAAAGAGCCGGACAGTGGTCCTTTCGGAAACCGGTGTTGAGCACATGGAGGAGCTGCTGCGTGAGGCAGGACTTCTGAAGGGTGAGAGCCTTTACGATATCGAGAACGTGACCGTCGTGCATCACGCCAACCAGGGATTGCGGGCGCATCGCTTGTTTCTTAAAGACCGCGATTACATCGTTAAGGACGACCGCGTCATCATTATTGATGAGTTCACCGGTCGCGCACTCGAAGGCCGGCGCTATTCCGAAGGCTTGCACCAAGCGCTGGAAGCCAAAGAGCGGGTTTCCATTCAGCAGGAGAACCAAACGCTCGCCTCGATCACCTTCCAGAATTACTTCCGTATGTACCCCAAACTTTCCGGCATGACCGGTACTGCGGCGACAGAAGCCGACGAGTTCCACGACATTTACAAGCTCGAGGTCGTGGAAGTGCCGACCCATCAGCCGATGGTGCGGAAGGACGAAGACGACGAAGTCTACCGCAACGCGACCGAGAAGATGAATGCCCTCATCGAACTGGTTGGGGAGCGTCAGCAGCTTGGACAACCATGCCTTGTCGGCACGGTTTCAATTGAGAAATCCGAAGACCTTGCCGCTGCGCTCAAAAAGAAAGGGACCCCGCATCGCGTCTTGAACGCGCGCTATCACGAACAGGAAGCGCACATCATTGCACAAGCGGGCAGGCTCGGCGCTGTAACCATCGCGACCAACATGGCTGGCCGCGGCACCGACATTAAGCTGGGCGGCAATTTGGACATGCGCTTGGCCGACGAAGTCGATACCAAGGCAACCGAGGCCGAACAGGCCGCTGCCATCGAACGGATCACCGCCGAGGTCGAGCAAGAAAAACAGGCTGTGATGGCAGCTGGCGGCCTCTACGTTATTGGCACCGAGCGCCACGAAAGCCGCCGCATCGACAACCAACTCCGCGGTCGGTCGGGTCGTCAAGGCGACCCCGGTCAGTCGAAGTTTTTCCTGTCTCTCGAAGACGACCTCATGCGGATTTTCGGATCCGAGAGAATGGACGGCATGTTGCGCCGGCTCGGCCTAAAAGATGGCGAGGCCATCGTGCACCCTTGGATCAACAAGGCCCTTGAAAAGGCCCAACAAAAGGTCGAAGCGCGCAACTTCGACATCCGCAAGAACCTCCTGAAATTCGACGATGTCATGAACGATCAACGCAAGGTCATTTATGAACAGCGGATCGACCTGATGAAGGCCACCGACGTCTCGGAGACCTTTAAAGACATGCGCGACCAGGTGATCGAAGACCTTGTCGCAAAACATATTCCGGAGCGCGCCTATGCCGAGCAATGGGAAACCACCGAACTCAAACTAGAGGCCAAGCGGGTATTCGCGGTGGATCTGCCCATCGACGAATGGGCGGCGGAAGAAGGGATCGCGGACGAAGAAATTCGGCATCGAATCAAGGATGCCGTGAACAGACGATTCGCCGAGAAGGCGACCCGCTATAGCGCGGACGTCTGGCGCGTGGTCGAAAAGAGTTTGATGCTCCAAGTTCTCGACCAACACTGGAAAGACCATTTGCTCGCGCTGGACCATCTCCGACAAGGCATCGGGTTACGTGCCTACGGTCAACGCGATCCGCTGAACGAGTACAAGAGCGAAGCCTTCAATATGTTCGAAACGATGCTCGCATCGCTCCGGGTCAATCTTGCGACGTATCTTTCGCACGTCGAGCTCCAGATGGAAACGCCTGCTGCCGCTCAAGTCGCTGCGGCGCGACCCACCCAGGAAACCCACGAAATCCATGCGGACCCTGCAACGGGGCAAAATGAAATGGCGTCGGATACTCACGCTGCCGGACCGGCGCGCAGTGCGCGCCCCGCTGCCGGGCGCAATCCAGACGACCCGACGACTTGGGGAAAAATCGGCAGAAACGAAACTTGCCCCTGCGGATCAGGGAAGAAGTTCAAACAATGCCACGGTCGACTGAACTAGCGCGCACCGGTCTGTCAGACCTGCCCCATCGCTAGGAATTTTTCGCGGCGGCGAATGCGCCGAGAGCCGGATTGCTCGGCAATAAGTCGCACGAGAGTCTTCTCGATTTCATCGCCAAGCGCCCGGATGGCCGCGGTCGGTTGGCGGTGCGCAGCGCCTAATGGTTCTGGCACCACACGGTCAATCACGTTAAGGGCCAGAAGGTCCTCGGCGGTCAACTTCAAGGCGTCCGCGGCATCCTGCGCCCTTGCCGCACTGCGCCACAGGATCGATGCACAACCCTCGGGCGAGATCACCGAATAGACCGCATGCTCGAGCATCAAGACACGGTCCGCCGTCGCTAGAGCGACCGCGCCGCCAGAGCCGCCCTCGCCGACGATGGACGCAATAAACGGGACTTCGAGACGAAGGCTCGCCTCGATCGCCCGAGCGATCGCCTCCGACTGGCCGCGCTCTTCGGCCTCAACGCCGGGATAAGCGCCGGGCGTATCGACGAACGTGAGCAGCGGCAAATTGTAGTGGTTGGCCATATTCATCAGGCGAATGGCCTTTCGATACCCTTCCGGATGCGCCATCCCAAAATTGTGGCGCACACGCCCGTCCGTCCCGCTCCCCTTTTCATGACCGACGATGAAAACCGAGCGACCACGAAACCGAGCGATTCCGCCGACCAGGGCCGCATCGTTGCCGTAGGCCCGGTCGCCGCTCAGTTCAACGAAGTCGTCGAACAACGTCTCGACATAGTGAGAGAAGTGCGGCCTATCGGGATGGCGAGCGACCTGAATCTTCTGCCAAGGTGTGAGCTTTCCATAGATCTGCTTGAGAACTTGGTCGACTTTGGCCTCGAGCTTGCCCAGCTCGTCCGAAATATTCACATCTCCGCCATCTGCGGTATGGCGCAATTCTTTGATCTTGCCTTCAAGCTCGGCGACCGGCTTTTCGAAATCCAGGAAGGTATTCATTCAGCGTACCGTCTCCGCGCCTTTAGACAGCGGGTGATGGGCCACCACCGTCTGTCGGAGACGCTCTTCGAGGACATGAGTGTAGATTTGTGTCGTAGAAATGTCGGCGTGTCCAAGCATCTGCTGAACTGAACGCAAATCTGCGCCGTTCGCGAGCAAATGGGACGCAAAGGCGTGGCGCAACACGTGCGGCGAAACGCGCCGCGGATCGATATCCGCGCTTACCGCGAGGTCATCGAGGATTTGTGCGAACCGTTGCCGGCTCAGGTGACCGTGACTGGCGCGGGAAGGAAACAACCAGGACGATTCCCTCTCCGCAGGCAAAAACTCCTTACGACGACCGAGGTAGGCCCGCAGCGCGGCTAGAGCCGAGCCACCGACCGGAACATATCGTTCCCGACCGCCCTTTCCCCGAACGAGAATCATGCCGGCATCCAAGTCGAGATTGGCAAGGGGAAGGCCGACCAACTCACTCACCCGGAGGCCGGAGGCGTATAACAATTCCAGCAGCGCCGTGGCTCTTACGCCCTCGGCGCCCGCCATTTGACGAACTTGGATCAGCAACGATTCCACTTCTGCCGCGGCCAATACCCGCGGTAGCGACCGCCCTCTACGCGGCGCATCAAGGAGCCGACTAGGGTCGCTGGCACGCACGCCGTCGATGACCAGGAACTTGAAAAACTGACGCAGCGTCGAGATTTTTCTAGAAATCGTCGATGGTGCCAGACCGCGCGCACCCAAGGCCGCGACGTACCGCCGCAACAGCGCGCCGTCACACCTAGCCGCATCGACTTTCTCGCCTCCGAGATAGCCGGCAAAATGGGTCAGATCCTTGCCGTAGGCCGACAGAGTTCGCGGGGAGGCCCCGCGTTCGGCCGAGATCATCTCGAGAAACCGTTCGATCAGAGTCTCGGTCTGGACGCCGAGCGCCATCAAAGGCTCCGGCCCACCAGCGCTTCAAGCGCCAAAGCCTGCGCATCCTGTTTCAAACCGACGACCAACAATGCGGCGACGATGTCCGCAAGGACGGCCGAATCGACCTCGGCCGGATGCCGATCGCCCAAAGCAACCAAGGCGAACAGAACCGTTTCACCGACGCGACCGCCTTGGGCGGCAACACGCAGTCCCCGTAAGACGCCGACCGAGGGGCGTTGCGCCAGAACCGGGCCCGCCATCTGTGTAAACTGCTCCCAAACGGGTTCGGGAACCACCAAGCCAACGGCGTCGAACATCGAAAGTACGGGACCGCCAAGCTCCTGCACTTGGTTCCCGTCGAGCGCGGCAATCCCGCTCCACCAAGCCGTCAAAGCATCCGGTGCCCAGGGCAGCGGATCGGCGAGCGGGACAACCATCAACGGCGGCCATAGTTTCAAGACCGCAACGGCGGCGTCGGCCTGAGTCTCGGAAACGAGCAACCGCGCAAGGTCAAACCAGCCGCGCGCAGCGTCGACCGCGCCGGCATGCAGCAGAGCGAGGCCCGCGTCCGCGGCGAACCACACAAGGTCGGGATCGGGCGCCAGGGCCACGAGGCGATCCGCGTTGACGCGGGAAACCATCCCATGCGTCCGTGCATTCGCCAGTCTGAGCGCGGTTTGCAGGGCCTCGGCCTGTGCCGCGGGAATGTCTTCCCCGACCGCCGACTGAAACAGCAGCGCATTCGCCAATCGACGCGGCAGTTCCAGCGCTGCAGTCAGGACGTTGGCCCGTTGATCGTCGCTGAAGGCCAAACTCGCATAGATTTGGCCAAGGGATTCCGCCGGCAGGGCGCCCGCAATCTCAGCGGACTCGCCGGCCATGAGGCGCGCCTCGATCGAAGCGTTTGCCGATGTCGCAATCGCCCGCAAGATCGCGGGACTGTCGCTGTTCGCCGCGCTATCTGGAATGGTCCGGCGCGCGGCCCTGATCATCGCGAAGTGGAGAGGGGTCATGTCCTCAGCCGCTTCAACCGCGACGTCGCGCCCATCCACCAAGATTGCGAGCAGCTGGTCGAAAAGCGGGTCAGGGTCGCCGGGCAATTCGCGCAGGATCGCTGCGGTAAGCCGGGCGCGCTCCACGTCGCCATCGAGGACACGGCAAAAAACCAGGCGCCTCGCCCAGTAGGGCGAGCGACGACCGAGCGCGAGCGAACGGTCGATGACCTCGCAGGCCGCTTGGTGGTTGCCGTTTAGAAGTGCCCCCTCGGCGCGCGCAATATCGAGGGCCGGATCCTCCATTTGTGGCGGCGCAAGCGCCGCTAACGCGGTCGCCGACGGATAATCGCCTGCTGCGGCCAGGCGCTCGACCCGCAGACCGAGGAAACTTGGCACCGTGGGAGCGCCTGACGGAACCTGTGCGGCGGTCAGCAGGAGCCGGCGACGAAGAGATTGGGCGACTCGGGACGGCGTCAGCGCCGGAATACGCGGCAGCAGACCTTCGATCTGTTCACGGCGCGAGCCGGACCAAAGAGTAACGCCGAACCCCCCAGTTTCCGGGGACAACACGCCGACCGACGACGGGTCGAATTGTTCAAGTGCGACAACGGCTATTCCTTGATCGCCCGACGCCGGTTGATTTTGCGCCGGCACTGCTTGGGGAGAGGTCGGCACAACTTGTTCGGCTGGCAGAAGTCGAATTGGTCCCTCTGCGGCTTGTTGCGCCCACGCAGACACCCCACTCCAGGCCACCACAATAACTGCCGCGAACAACAAAACTCTGCGGCGCAGGCCCAAATATTCCATATCGTCTACCGAGGAAACCGGTTGTCGGGCAGGACTTTTTCAACCTGCTTGGTTGGTGCCGGAATATCCCAGGTGGCCAAGAAGACTGTCCCGCCGGCCACCAACGCGACGATCAGAAGAATTGTCAGTTTTGACGCCATGGACATCCGGTTCAGCCTCGCCCGCTATTCTTAACGCGGCACTTTAAGGCAACACGCCAAGATAGATATAATCTTGCCAAAATATGGCGACGATGGGGCATTCTAGTGGGTGCACATTTCGCTTTCAAACCACTCCGGCAAACCTTCCCGGCGGTCGTCGAACTCATGGCACAGAACAAAAAGGGGCGTGGAGGAATCAAACCACCCTCTCGGCCCTTGGTATTGGTGGGTCTGATGGGGGTGGGCAAGACGACCGTCGGTCGACGACTTGCCCGCCGCATGAACATTCCGTTTGTGGATGCCGACACGGAGATAGAAAAAGCCGCCGGATGCTCCATCAGCGACATTTTCGAGTTCCATGGTGAGGCAACCTTCCGCGAAGGGGAGCGCCGTGTCATTAAACGCATTCTAGAGGGCGCGCCCAAGGTAATCTCGACCGGCGGCGGCGCCTTCATCGACCCCGAAACAAGATCGCGCATTCGGAGCAAAGCATTGTCCATTTGGCTTCGGGCCGACCTTGAAACGATCCTCAAACGCGTCAAACGAAACAACAATCGCCCCCTGTTGACCGGGGCGGATCCAGGCACGACGCTTCGCCGGCTTATGGCCGAACGGGACCCCATCTACGCGGAAGCCGACCTTGTCGTCGACAGCGGCGACACCGCGATCGACAAAGTCGTCGACGCCATTTTGGACGCGCTCCGTGAGCGCACACCGGAAGACCCGCGATGACGATAGAAGAAACAGTCCATGTTGGATTGCCGGGACGTCGCTACGACATCTTGATCGGACGCGCATTGATCGCCGAGGCGGGCGCGAGGATCGCGGCAGCAACCGGTGCGTCAAAATGCGCGATCGTCACGGACGAGACCGTCGCTTCGACCTACCTTGCCCCGATCGAGGCAAGCTGCAGGTCGGCAGGCATGACTCCGCATGCGATTGTCTTACCGGCGGGCGAGGCGACGAAGGGCTTCGATCATCTCGAACGCGTCATCGGCGCCATGCTCGACGCCGAGATCGAACGCGGCGACACGGTCGTCGCCCTCGGCGGCGGCGTTGTCGGCGACCTCGCGGGTTTTGCCGCAAGCATTCTCCGCAGGGGTGTCGCCGTCGTTCAAATCCCAACGACTCTTTTGTCTCAAGTCGATAGCTCCGTCGGGGGCAAGACGGGCATCAATACACAGCACGGCAAGAACCTTGTCGGCACGTTCCATCAACCTTCGTTGGTCTTGATCGACTTGGACACGCTGGAGACACTGCCGGACCGACAAATGCGCGCAGGGTATGCGGAAGTTGCCAAGTACGGGCTCATCAGGGACGCAGATTTCTTCGGCTGGCTCGAAGTGAACGGCGCTTCCGTCCTCGGGCGCGACGGCGATGCGACCCGACTTGCGGTCGCCACGAGCTGTCGCACGAAGGCGGCGATTGTCGAGTCCGATGAACGAGAGACTAGCGGCGCCCGAGCCCTGCTCAATCTTGGCCATACTTTCGGCCACGCCATTGAGGCGGCTGGCGGGTTCGATGGGCGCATTCTGCACGGCGAAGCGGTTGCTGTCGGCATCGTCATGGCTGTCCATCTCTCCGCCAACCGCGGCTTCCACGAATCGCAGCGCGTGCAGGACCACCTGTCCTCAGTCGGTCTGCCGGTCTGTTTGGGCGATCTCGGCCTAGTCGCCACGGCTTCGAGCCTGTATGCACTCATGGCACAGGACAAAAAGGTGCACGCGGGCAAGATCACCTTCGTCCTTGTCGACGAAATCGGACGCGCTTCTTTGACAAACGATATCGCTAGCGAACGCGTTCTTTCCGCGCTGCACGCCGGCGGCGCGACCTAAGGCGACGGATACCCTATGACCATGGAAGTCATTCTGACGATCCTCGCGATCCTGGCGTTGCTATTCCTCTCCGGCCTGTTTTCCGGATCGGAGACCGCCTTGACCGCCGCATCGCGACCCCGCATTTCGCACCTCGAAAAGCAAGGAAATCGGCGCGCGAAGGCCGTCATTCGATTGATCGAGGCACGCGAGCGCCTGATCGGCTCCATTCTGTTGGGCAACAATCTCGTCAACATTCTCGCCTCTGCCCTCGCGACGAGCGTCTTGATTAGTGAATTCGGCGACGCCGGCGTTGCGTATGCCACGATTCTGATGACCGCCCTGGTTCTGATCTTCGCCGAGGTGCTCCCCAAGACTTACGCACTGAGACACCCCACACGAACGTCGCTCCGAGTCGCGCCTTTCGTTGGCGCCACGGTGACGGTTCTGACCCCGGTGGTCAGGTCCGTGGAATGGATCGTCGGCCTCACGCTGCGTCTATTCGGTGCCGAACGGGGCGCCCACGCGCTCCTGGTGTCGCCGCAGGAGGAACTGAGAAGCGCCATTCAGATCCACGCCGACGAAGGAGGACTCGTGAAGCATGAAAGCGACATGCTCCACGGGATATTCGACCTCAGCGAAACCAGCGTCGAAGACGTCATGATTCACCGCAGCAACATGTCCATGGTGAACGCGGGTCAGCCAGCAGAAGTCATCGTCAAAGAGGTCCTCAGCAGCCCCTATACCCGTCTCCCGCTCTGGCGGGACGAACCAGAAAACATCGTGGGCATCCTCCATGCAAAGGACGTGCTGCGCGCCCTAGTCGCCGCGGGCGGCAATAGCGCCGCCATCGATCCGCAGCAAATCGCCGCAGAACCCTGGTTCATTCCCGAGACGACAACGTTGATCGAGCAAATGGCGGCGTTTCGCGACCGGCGCCAACACTTCGCCCTTGTCGTCGACGAATACGGCGCCCTCATGGGGATGGTGACGCTGGAGGACATTCTTGAGGAAATCGTAGGACCGATCGCAGACGAGTACGACGTCGCCCACCGCGGCATCCGGGCGCAACAGGACGGATCCATAATCGTTGAGGGGAGTGTCACGATTCGCGATCTGAACCGCGACTTGGGCTGGACTCTACCCGACGAAGAGGCGGTGACCGTCGCCGGCATCGTCATCCATGAATCACAGTCTATTCCCGAGGTAGGACAGGTCTTTCAGTACTACAACACGCGGTTTGAAATCGTTCGCCGCAAGCGCAATCAGATCACGCTGCTGCGTCTGACGCCGCTGAAAAAGACCTAACGATGAGCGCGCCGGGGCCGCGAGCGGCCGGATGATCAACGAACTATTTTCGATCGTTGCGCCGGTCTTCCTAACCGCCGCGATCGGCTTCGCCTGGGTCAAGTCGGGCCGTGTCTTCGATACCGACTTTGTGACCGGGATCGTCCTGACCATTGCGACGCCGTGCTTGGTTTTTTCCTCCCTCACGCGTCTCGACGTGTCGATGGAAACGCTGGCCGCCGTAGCAGGATCGTATCTTTCGGTTCTTGCTCTTACGGGCGTCGTTGGCGCCGCAATCATCAAGTACGTTCTAAGGTTGGAACTGCCATCCTACCTCCCGTCCGTGATGTTCGGGAATCTAGGCAACATGGGCGTTCCGCTCGCCTTCTTCGCCTTTGGCGATGAAGGATTAGCGCTCGCTGTCGCAGCGTTTTCAGTTCACTCCGTCGCGCAGTTCACGATCGGCATTTCGATCCATGCGGGCGGCGTTCACGCCAAGCAGCTTGTACGTACGCCTGTCCTGTACGGTCTTCTGTTGTCGTTACCATTCATGGTGACGCAAACGGCTCTGCCGGAATGGGCCACCAACACCGTCGAGCTCCTCGCATCGCTCGTCGTGCCGTTGATGCTTTTGACGCTCGGGGTCTCGCTCGCCCGGATGCGGCTGAGGCGGATTCGTCGCAGTCTGGGATTTGCCGTGGCACGCCTGCTCGGTGGGCTGCTAGCGGGCTTGGCAATCGCCGAACTGTTCGGCCTGGAAGGGACGGTTCGAGGCGTCCTGCTTCTTCAATCCACCATGCCCGTGGCGATCTTCAACTATGTGTTCGCCCTGCGGTACAAGCGGGAACCAGACGACGTGGCTGCGGCCATCATCCTGTCGACGGCCATCTCCTTCGCGACCATGCCTTTCCTGCTGATTCTGGTGCTTTAGCGAGCGGCCCCGGCCGGACCTGCCCGTTCGCCAGGGGCATAGGCATCGATGGTCAAGGCGTGAAGACCGGCATCGAACTCGGCCTGCAGCGCCTTGAGAACAAGTCGCTGGCGCTGAACCCGGGACTTTCCGACAAAAACGGCGGCTTCTATTTTGAGATTGAAGTGGGTTTCCCCGCCTTCCCGCCACCCGGCATGCCCGTGGTGCTTGGCGGACTCGTCTACGAGTTCGACAACCGTTGGCTCGAGTTCAGATAACCGGTTGCGAATTCTGCTTTCAGCACCCATTTTGAAACCTCAGTAATTAATGCTTTTCGGCGAATTGACGTTCGAGTTTGGTTTGCCGGGACGATTGCGAAATATCATACTCCGCCAATGACCTTTGACCCGCGCGAAACGATACGCGAATCGACGTCCAAACGCCTGTGCGACCACGAGGGGTGCGACGCCGAAGGGGCCCATCGTGCGCCCAAATCCCGTGGCGAGCCGTCGGAATATCACTGGTTTTGCCTCAAACACGTGCGCGAATACAACAAATCGTGGAACTATTTCGAAGGCATGTCGGACGCTGAGGTCGAAGATTATCGCCACAACACCAACACGTGGCATCGGCCAACCTGGAGCGTCACCGGCAAGACCAGAGGCGCAGACCGAAAGAAAGCGATCTTCGAAGGGATCGACGACCAGTTCGGCCTCTTCCGCGACAACCCGCTCGGGATCGACGGTGTTCGCCTTCGGCAAGCCAAGCGGCGCGTTCCGGGGCCAGTCGCCAAGGCATTGCGGCGGCTGGGCCTCCCCGAAGAGGCGACTCCTCAGGAGGTCAAATTCCGCTATAAGGAATTGGCGAAACGGTTCCACCCCGATCTGAATGGCGGGAATAAAGAGGCCGAAGAGCGTTTGAAACGAATCAACGAAGCCTACTCGTACCTGCTGTCTGCAGGGCACGTCTAAACCAGGAATCGGGACGAAAAACTTGGAGAGCCACGAAAGCGCCTTGGCCGCAGCTAAGGATCCTAACCACATTCCAGACATCGATGTATCCGCTCGGCAGGTATTCGGTCTCGATACCGACATGCTCGTGCCCGCGTTTTCGCAACCGAACGAATATGTGCCCGATATCGATGAGGCCTATCGCTTCGACCACGACACGACGACCGCGATCTTGGCCGGGTTCAAGTACAACCGAAAGGTCATGATCCAAGGCCTGCACGGTACCGGGAAGTCCACTCACATCGAGCAGGTCGCGGCGCGGTTGAACTGGCCTTGCATCCGCGTGAACCTCGATAGCCACATCAGCCGAATCGACCTCATCGGCAAGGACGCCATCGTGATCCGCGACGGCAAACAGATCACGGAATTTCGCGAAGGAATTCTGCCGTGGGCGTTGCAGACGGCGACCGCGTTGGTCTTCGACGAGTACGATGCCGGACGCGCCGATGTGATGTTCGTGATCCAGCGAGTCCTCGAGGCCGAGGGCAAGATGACCCTCCTTGACCAGAATCGAGTGATCCGTCCCCACCCTGCGTTCCGCCTGTTCGCGACAGCGAATACTATCGGCTTGGGCGACACAACCGGCCTCTATCACGGAACGCAACAGATCAACCAAGGTCAAATGGACCGCTGGAATCTGGTGGCGACTTTGAACTACCTGCCGCACGAGCAAGAGGTCGCCATCGTGCTCGCCAAGGTTCCGGAGTACGACACCGAGGATGGGCGAAAGATCGTCGCCAAGATGGTCCGCGTCGCGGAGCTTTCGCGCACCGGCTTTCAGTCCGGCGACATTTCGACCGTCATGTCGCCGCGCACGGTGATCACGTGGGCCGAGAACGCCCAGATTTTCAACGATGTCGGGTTCGCTTTCCGCCTCACTTTCGCGAACAAATGCGACGAGATGGAACGACCGCTCATTGCGGAATACTACCAGCGGTCCTTCGGCGAAGATTTGCCGGAAAGCGCCGCCCTCGCAAAACCACACTAAGTGTCGAGCGAGACCCGCAGCCCGGTCGAGAACTTCAAACGGGCAGTTAGCGCTGCTACGCGGGCCATTTCTGCGGTCAAAGACCTCGAGGTGTCGTTCGGCGTCGAATCGCCCGGGATCAGGGAAGACAGCGTTCGTCTTCCGCAACCCTCCCGCGATCTCAACACCAACGAGGTGAGCCAGGTTCGCGGTGTCGCCGATTCCTTTGCACTCCGACTAAGACACCACGACGCAAAGCTGCATGCGCGCCGACGTCCTGACGGCGCGGTTGCACAAGCGGTCTATGACTCGGCGGAACTAGCCCGGATCGAAGCTATCGGCGCACTGCAGTATGAAGGCGTCGCGAGGAACCTTGAGGCTGCGCTCGCCGAGCATTACGAGCGGGCTCGACCTGAGGACACTCGTAGCCCAGATGACCTGCCCCTGTCGGAGGCTGTGCGCCTGGCTTTACGCGAGAAACTCACCGGCGCCGAAGCGCCCGAAGCGGCGCGGGCGATCGTGGACGCCTGGCGTGAGACCCTCGATGGTCCTGCCCGCGAAGACATCGACGCACTATGCGAGACGGTTGGAGATCAAGCGGCGTTCTCCAAGGTTGCCCGTCGCCTGATCGCCCACCTCGACCTGGCCGAAGAAGATACCCTTGAGCCGGATCCGGACGAAGCCGAGGAATCCGACGACGCCGATCAGGAACAAGAGGGGCAATCCGACGAAGGCGACGGCGAAGCCGAAGGCGCGATGCAATCGGTCGGCGACGACGCGGCCGATGGGTCGATGGACGATGCCGCCGAATCGGCGGCCGGCACGAGTGCCGAGGAACGACGCGAAATGGCCGGCGAAGGAGAGCCTGGGGGGCGCCCCGAACAATGGCAGGACGACCCTAGCCGGCGGCGCAACGAACCGACCTACCGCGCCTATACCACGGCATTCGACGAAATCGTTCATGCCTCGGACCTGTGCGATCCGGACGAACTCGCCCGCCTCCGTCGCCATTTGGATCAGCAGTTGCACTACCTGCAAGGTGCGGTCGGCAGGCTCGCCAATCGGCTCCAGCGTCGGCTCATGGCCAAGCAGCAGCGGGCCTGGGATTTCGACCTGGAGGAAGGTCAACTCGACGCCGCCCGCCTGGCTCGGGTGATCGTCAATCCGCTCTATTCCCTGTCCTACAAGATGGAACGCGAGACCGACTTTCGAGATACCGTCGTATCGTTGCTAATCGACAATTCAGGCTCGATGCGCGGTAGGCCGGTCACGGTGGCTGCTATGTGCGCGGACATCCTCGCCCGGACGCTCGAACGTTGCGGCGTCAATGTGGAAATTCTTGGCTTCACAACGGTGGCCTGGAAGGGCGGCCAGGCTCGCGAGAAATGGCTGTCGGAGGGCAAACCGCTCAACCCAGGTCGTCTGAACGACCTGCGCCACATCGTCTACAAGTCCGCCGACGAACCCTGGCGGCGCGCGCGGCGTGGGCTGGGCCTGATGCTGCGCGAAGGACTGCTCAAAGAAAATATCGACGGGGAAGCGCTCACATGGGCCCACCAACGGCTATTGGCCCGGCCCGAGCAGCGGCGCATCCTCATGGTGATCTCCGATGGCGCTCCGGTCGACGATTCGACGCTGTCGGTTAATCCGGGCAACTACCTAGACCAACATCTGCGCGAAGTGATCAATTGGATCGAGAACCGATCGCCAGTCGAACTCATCGCCATCGGAATCGGGCACGACGTCAATCGGTACTATCGCCGCGCCGTGACGATCGTCGACGCCGAACAACTCGGCGGCGCGATGATGGAGCAACTTGCCGACCTGTTCGACGAAGACCCCGGCCAAGCCCGGGCTCGACATTAACAAGAAAGTAGATCAGATGAGCGTACTAGATATCCAAGGCGACGCGGCGAAGGCCTTTGCGATCCTGAGGGACGGCGGGATCGCGATCCTGCCGATGGACGTAGGTTATTCGTTGATTGGTGGATCGCCGCAGGCGCTCAAACGCATTTTCGACACGAAGAAGCGAGCCCCCTCGAAGCTCAACGCCATGCTAGGAAACGACGATCTGCACAGGGCACTTCATCGGGTCAGCACCCGCGGCCAGGAAATCTACGAAGCGATTTGCTTGGACTACGACTTACCGTTGGGCTTGATCGCCCCGTGCGCCATCGATCATCCGTTGCTGAAAACGCTAGACCGCGACACCTACCAGCGCAGCACAAAGGGCGACACACTTCTGATGTTGATGAACTCCGGCAAGTTTCACGCGGAGATCACCAAACTTAGCTTGTCGCAAGAACATCTCCTGTTTGGATCGTCGGCCAACCTGACCCTCACAGGCACGCGTTTCCGCGTCGATGAAATGCAGAGCGAAATCACCGACATTGCCGACATCGTCGTCGATTACGGCCTAATGAAGTACCACACCTATGCGGCTTCCTCGACGTTGCTCGACGTCGAGAATTGCACCGTCCACCGGTACGGCGTGTGCTACGAGAATATTGCTGAAATCCTTCGGCGTCATTTCAAAGTGACGCTGCCGCCAAAGCCGACCGATTGAGTCGCGCCTTTCACTTTGGCGGCCCGCTCGCGCTCTTAGCGCTCCTCACATTTCTTGGCGCAAGCGAAGGAGCGGCCGAACCGATCGTCGTATCCGCGACGCCGGCTCAACTCGACCGCGAAGACCCTTCAGTCACCCGCCTCGGCCCCCTCAGGTACGTCGGCGGCTTTGCCCTCAACGCCCGCGACCGGCGGTTTGGCGGGCTCTCGGGCCTCGTCGTGGAAGCCGATCGCCTCACGGCGGTAACCGATCGCGGCTTTTGGTATCGCGCACGCCTTGTGGTGAATAACGACGGTCGCTTTACCGGCATCGACGGGAGCGAACTTGCTCCGATTCTGAGCAGCAAGGGCGAACCCTTGAAGATCGAACGCGGCGAACACGACGCCGAGGCGATCACGAAATGGAACGGCACCTATGCGGTGGCGTTTGAACGGTTCCACCGAATCGGACTCTACGACCCGGCGGCACGCGACCTAGGACGCCCCGACTACATCCGCGATATCCCGGGCCTCGCCAAATCCCCGGCGAACGGCGGTATCGAAGCCCTGGCCGGGCTGGATGATGGACGCCTGCTTGCGTTGACCGAGGATTATGCGCCAAGCGGCGATCTTGTCGGGTGGCTCATCGATCGGGACCGGCGCGATCCCGTGGCCTATCCAAAGACCAACTGGAAACCGACGGACGCCGCCTACCACCCGACAATAGGATTGCTCGTCCTGGAGCGGCGGTTTTCGGCACTGATCGGGTTCACGGCAAGAGTTCGCCTGATCGAGAAGTCCGCGATCGTTCCGGGCAGGTCCATCGGCGGCGACATCATCGCGCGCTTTGCGGGATCGACGATCAGCGACAACTTCGA
This sequence comes from uncultured Alphaproteobacteria bacterium, assembly GCA_964350495.1. Classification (GTDB taxonomy): domain Bacteria; phylum Pseudomonadota; class Alphaproteobacteria; order SHVP01; family SHVP01; genus CALJDF01. The sequence continues at coordinate 42,142 of CAYGKG010000004.1, read as the reverse complement.
AGGTATCGCCGTGTCCGAACGACCGGACGGTCGCCTGTTCGTCTGGCTGATCTCCGACGACAACTTCAACTTCTTGCAGCAGACGCTGCTGCTGGGCTTCGTCTGGGATCCGGTTTAGGTCGCTACTTCGTGCCGAATAGGCGGTCGCCGGCATCGCCAAGACCTGGAACGATGTAGGCGTGGTCGTTCAGCCTCTCGTCCAGCGCCGCGACGAATATCGAAACGTTCGGGTGGGTTTCGGCCAACCGGGCGACGCCCTCGGGGGCCGCGACCAGTGCCATGAAGCGAATGTTCTCGTCTGCGACGCCTCGTTTGTTCAAGACATCGAGGGCGTGCACCGCCGAGTTGCCGGTCGCGAGCATCGGGTCGACGACAATGAACAATCGTCCCTCGGCCTCGGGAAGCTTCACCAAATACTCGATCGCTTCCAACGATTCAGGGTCGCGGTAAACCCCAACATGACCGACTCGCGCCGACGGCATCAGTTCCAACAGACCGTCGGCCATGCCCAGACCGGCGCGCAGGATCGGCACAATTGCGACCTTCTTTCCGGCAATAAAGCGCCCCATCGTTTCTGCGACAGGCGTCGTTACCTTTTCATAGCGCACCGGTAGGTCGCGGGTCAGTTCATACCCCATGAGAAGACCGATCTCCTTGAGCAATGTCCGGAAATCCTTCGTCGAGCAGGCAACGTCGCGCATAAGGCTTAGCTTGTGCGCGATAAGGGGATGATCCAGAACATTGAGCATGGGAGCGTCGCTTTGTTGAAGGTTAGTGCAGTCCGATGTCGGACCGCCGCGGCGGCATGGCCGCAACATAAACCATCAACGCGCGATAGGGGATCAGGAGTGTCGCGGCCATCGCCAGCTTCACGCCAAAGTCGCCGATTCCCAAGGTAATCCAGGGAACGCCGGTGCCGGCAAACGCCAAACTGAAGAAGATGGCGGTATCGACCGCCGAGGCCGAAACCGACGAGGCAAGCGGCGCGCGCCACCATGTGGCCCGCCTTAGGCGGTCAAAGACGGCAATATCAAGAAGCTGCCCGGCGAGGAAAGCGGTCCCGCTCGCAATGCCGATCCGCGGACCGGCGAGAACGCCCGAAAGCAAGACGCCGATCAAAAAACCGGCATAGACAACGAGTCGGGCACGCGAAGGACCGAACCTCCGGTTCGTGAGGTCGGTGACGAGAAAGGCAATCGGAAAAGTAAACGCACCCCAAGTCAGGAAGTCGTTGATCGGAAACTGAACAAGAAAGTTCGACGCAACGACGATCGCCACCATCGCGACGATAGGGAGTATCAATGCGCGGTGATCTGGCAATGCAGTCCCCTGCATGCTGCGGAATGGAAGGGCTGGGCGCGAGCGCGGGGTGGTGCCCACGCCATGTCGGAAAAACTAAGCCGCGGCAGCAGCCGCCGTTTTCACGACCCGTTTCTTGATCTGACGTACGCGATCGCTGAGGTGCTCGTCTTTCGCCTTGGCGATGAACGAATCAAAACCGCCCGCGTGATCGACCGACCGTTGCGCTTGACGAGAAATCTTCAGGCGAAAACTCTGCCCGAGCGAGTCGCTAATCAACGAGACGTCCAGAAGGTTCGGCAAGAACCGGCGGCGGGTCTTATTATGCGCGTGGCTGACATTGTTCCCGGTCAGAACGCCTTTTCCAGTCAGTTCACAACGTCTAGACATCTCGTATCCTCTCAGCATCTTCCGGCGCGCCGGAAGGGCGTTTGTTTAGTTCCCTGAACCAGCAGCGTCAAGGTACCTTGCGCCGGCTTAGTCTCCTCGACCGCACCGCGCCCCCAAATTGGCAACATATTCTTTTAAAATCAAACGCTTAGTTTGCAGCGCCACGATACGTCAAAGCAGGAGTCCTCCCTATCCAGCAAGGGGCTATCCCGGCGAACGGCCAGTTTTGGCGTCGTCGTGGGCGACCGCGGCGGGCCGAAAAAAGGTGTCCCTTACCTGACGGGCGGCGGCCGGGGGCAACAGATTTCGGGCAATCACGTCTTGTTCGAGCCGCTTGGCAACCGCGTTGGCCGCGTCGTCGCGCCGCAATGCGTCCATGACCCCGCCGGTGATCTCCTGCCAAAACCAGTCGGTAAGTTGACGCTTCCGCCGCCGGGAAAAATCGCCTGCGCTGCGCAGCGTTTCGGCGCACCGTTCGACCGTGCGCCAAACGTCGTCAATTCCCTTACGCTCCAACGCCGAACATTGGACGACCTCCGGTTTCCAGTGCTGCGACTGCGCCCGTAGGAGTCCCAGGGCGCCGGCGTAGTCAGCGGCAATTCGCCCCGCGGCCGGGACAAGATCGCCGTCGCACTTATTAACGACGATCAAATCGACCAGTTCCACGATTCCGCGCTTGATCCCTTGAAGCTCGTCCCCACCGCCCGGGGCGATGAGGAGAAGGAACAGATCGACCATGTCTGCGACGGTCGCTTCCGATTGGCCGACGCCCACCGTTTCTACGATCACGATGTCATAACCCGCGGCTTCGCAAAGAAGGACCGCCTCGCGGGTGCGGCGGGCAACCCCACCCAACGTTCGACCGGCCGCGGACGGCCTGACGAAAGCCGCAGGGTGCCTGCTTAGCTCGTCCATTCTGGTCTTGTCGCCCAGGATCGCACCGCCCGATAGGCGGCTGGAGGGATCGATCGCGAGGACCGCTACCCGATGGCCGGCAGTCACGACATGCATGCCGAACGCTTCGACGAAGGTCGACTTCCCTGCACCTGGCGCGCCGGAAACTCCCAGCCGCGTCGCGCGACCGGTTTGGGGCAATAGCGACGTGATCAGGTTTTCGGCGCGCGACTGATGGTCGGGCCGATCCGATTCGATCAGCGTGATCCCACGCGCGAGGCCGCGTCGATCGCCGGCCAGGATCGACGACCTGAGCGCGTCATCGCCCGTATGGTTAGGCGCGTTCATGGGGTCGCTCGACGCCACGTCCAATTGAAATAGTGCGACACTCTACTTTCCGGTTTGACCAGCTCGGTAACGTCAGGCCGCATGGGCGTCAGCGGTTCTCGCCTGCCGGAGGATCGGTCCCCATAATGCCGCGGTACAGTGCATTGACTGTATCCTCGCCGAGGGCCTCACGGGTCTCGCTACGAATCCGCATCGCTTCGGCAATGAGTTTTTGGCGGTCGAGCGCGCGCGCCTCGCTCTTTCGCTTGGCGCGGCCAAACGGATTCAACGACACCTGCGATGCAAGGTCCTTCAACCGCCGTGCACCTCTCCGGACGATGGTCTTGTCGGGCAACGAAATGGTATTCTCCTCATATCGCGAATCGAACGGGTCCGATCTCGCTTGCTCGACCTCGCTGCGCGTCTCGACAGCCCAGCTGGGCTCCATCGGCGGCAACGTATCAGCCGTCCGAAGGGATCCGGCCTCCTCCCAGTCGGGGTCGAACAGCTCGATCGCTTGATCGTCGCGCGCCTCGCTGCTTTCGGACGCCCAATCGGGCTCGATCGGCGACGGTCGAAGGGAAGCGAGCGACGGATTGCGCTCCCACCCCGGATCAAACAACCCTGCAGGTTCTGGCGCCGGCGTCGCGCCGGCGGTGGCCCATGACGGCTCCACCGGGGCAAGCGGGCCGCGACGAACCCGAACCGCCGGGTTGGCCGCCCAAGCCGGCTCGAAGGCAGCCCGCGCTGCTTCCTCTTTGGCGTCGAGGGCTTCGGAAATGGCGTCCGGGACCCAGGGCGGATCGATCGGCCCACGCAGGATCACCGGCGCCCGAACGGGGGCGGCGTTCGCCCACGGCGGATCGGCGGGTTGGCGCGCCTCGTCATCGGTGTCCGCCGTCGCGGCCGCCCAACCGGGCTCGATCGGCGGCAATGGATCGTTGGTGGGGCGATTGTCTTCGACCCAAGGGGGGTCAATCGGCTTTGTCTGCCGCGGTCTAGCGGCGGCGCGCGCCCAAGGCGGATCTGGCGGCGCAGCCTCAGCTAAGGCGGCCCGCAGGGTGTCCTCACGATCGGTAGCCGATTCAGCGGCCCAGGGCGGGTCGATCGGTCTTGGCGCCCGGCGGTCCTCGGGGCGGTCTTGAGCCCAATCGGGCTCGAAGGGTTCAGAGGCGGCACCGTCCGAAGGACGGACTGCGCGCGCCCAGTCGGGCTCAATCGGCGGCGGCGGATCGTCCGACGGCCGCACATCGTCGACCCAGGGCGGATCGGCGATCGTCGGCGCGTCTCCGCGTGCCCGCCTAACGGGAACTCTTGCCATACGTATTCACCTGAACGCCATGATAGACCAGAATCCCCTACGTCGCCCAAATCTGGCGTTACAGTGACGGCTGGGCGTTGTTCAATGCCCTGGAATCATGGCAACGTCCGCTAAACGACCCGTTAACATCCGAGAAATTTGGCGACTAGGATACCGATGGCCGACCGAGACAATGAAATCGCCGGCAACCTAACGAACTCAGAGGTCTGGGTTCGCGTGGTCTTCATGCTGCTCTATGCCGTCGCGTTTTATCTTGCGATCTGGGTTGGCGCGGCGGTCGTCTTAATCCAACTTGGGTTCAAGTTGATTTCGGGGCGTTCCGTGCCACGCCTTGCCGCCTTTGGCACGGGCCTTGGCCACTATTTTCGGCAGGTCGCCGCTTTCGAGACCTTTGGCTCGGAACTGCGGCCTTGGCCCATGTCCCCATGGCCATCGGCGACATCAGCGGGCGCAGCGCCCGAGAACGGCGCGCGGGCGACCCAGGTCAATCGGACACGAGTCGTGCGGACCGCCGCACGGCGAGCGCAAGACGATAAACCCTAGAACAACCGCGCCATTAAGCCGCGGCCCGGTTATCGCCGAGGAGCGTGAGGATTCGATCTGCTGCGGCAACGATATTGCTACCCGGGCCAAAAATAGCCCCAACGCCGGCTTTATAGAGGAAGTCGTAGTCCTTGGGCGGAATAATCCCGCCGACCACCACAACGATATCCCCGGCGCCCTCTTCCTTCAGCGCAGCGACCAATTGCGGAACCAGCGTTTTGTGCCCCGCTGCCTGCGAGGAAATGCCGATAACGTGGACGTCGTTCTCGACCGCTTGTTTCGCAGCTTCGTTGGGCGTCGCAAATAGAGGGCCGATATCGACGTCGAAACCGATATCGGCTAGGGCGGTCGCGATAACCTTGGCGCCCCGGTCATGGCCGTCTTGCCCCAATTTCGCGACCAGAATTCGAGGGCGCCTGCCTTCTCGGGTGGCAAAGCGTTCGACCGCCTCGCGTGTTTGTGAAAACCCTTCGTCATCGACAAAGGCGTCGCCGTACACGCCGGAAACCGCCATCGTCTGCGCGCGGTGACGCCCGAACACATCTTCAAGTGCAGAAGAAACTTCGCCGACCGTCGCCCGGGCGCGTATGGCTTCGACACTGAGGGCAAGAAGATTACCGTCACCCCGTGCGCCGGCGCGCAGCGCCTCCAACGTGGCGTCGACTTGTGCCGCATTGCGGCTGTTTTTGATCGCGTTCAGTCTTTCGATCTGCTGTAGCCGCACACGCTGATTGTCGACCTCCAGCAAATCGATTTCCTCCGCTTTATCGAGCCGGTACTTATTGACACCGACAATCACTTCTTCACCGCGATCGATGCGCGCCTGCTTTTTGGCTGCGGACTCCTCGATTCGCAGTTTTGGCAAGCCCTGGGCGACCGCTTTGGTCATTCCACCGAGTTTTTGGACTTCATCGATCAACGCCCGAGCCTCATGGACCAGCGAGTCGGTAAGCGCCTCGACGTAGTAAGACCCGCCAAGGGGGTCGACTACATGTGTAATGCCGGTTTCCTCGGCGAGAATGAGCTGGGTGTTGCGGGCAATCCGGGCCGAAAGCTCTGAGGGCAACGCAAGCGCTTCGTCGAAGGCATTCGTATGGAGGCTCTGTGTCCCGCCCAGAACCGCCGCCATCGCTTCATAGGCGGTTCGCACGACGTTGTTGTGCGGGTCCTGTTCGGTCAGCGAGACACCGGAGGTTTGGCAATGAGTCCGCAACGACAGGGATCGAACGTCCTTCGGACCGAATTCCTGCATCAGCTCGGCCCACAGCAACCTAGCCGCCCTTAGTTTTGCAACCTCCATGAAAAAATTCATGCCGATGCAAAAGAAAAACGACAACCGGGGCGCAAAAGAATCGACGTCAAGACCGGTCGCGATCGCCGCTTTGACGTACTCCAACCCGTCGGCAAGCGTGTACGCAAGCTCCTGAACCAGCGTCGCCCCCGCTTCTTGCATGTGATAGCCGGATATCGATATCGAGTTGAACCGCGGCATCTCGCGTGCCGTGTAGCCGATGATGTCGGCAACAATCCGCATCGACGCTTCCGGCGGGTAGATGTAGGTGTTGCGCACCATGAATTCTTTGAGAATGTCGTTCTGGATCGTGCCAGAGAGCTCCTCGGCCGATACGCCCTGTTCTTCGGCCGCAACGATATAGCCCGCGAGCACCGGCAGCACCGCGCCATTCATCGTCATGGAGACGCTGACCCGATCCAGCGGGATGCCATCGAAGAGGGCCTTCATGTCTTCGACCGAATCAATCGCGACCCCGGCTTTGCCGACGTCGCCCTCGACCCGCGGATGGTCGGAGTCATACCCGCGGTGGGTCGCCAAATCGAAGGCGACCGACAGCCCCATTTGCCCGGCTGCCAGGGCCCGCCGGTAAAAGGCGTTGGACTCGTCGGCGGTTGAAAACCCGGCATATTGCCGAATGGTCCACGGACGGTTCGCGTACATCGTCGCCCGCGGCCCTCTCAAATAGGGCGCGAACCCGGGAAGACCGGCGGCACGGTCCGTGGTGTCAGCCTCGGTGTAGAGCGGTTTGACGGCGATCCCTTCGGGCGTGTGCCAAACCAACCCGTCTAACGATTCGTCCTTGAGTTCTTTTTCAGCCAGGGCCTGCCATTCGGCCAGCGTCGGCGTCCCAAACTTTGCCATCGATCTCTCTTTTTCGCAGGTGCGAAATCAGTATGAGAAACCAGCGGCGCGGGTGTCAAACCGGCTAGGTTGCGGGAACCGACCCCCGCTGCGCCGCAACACGCGCCTGCGCGGCTTCGACAATCATCCGAAGCAGGTCCGAGTACCTCAAGCCTTCGAACCCCGCCATGATGTTCATCTTCGCATCCCACGACCAACCGGGGTTCGGATTGACCTCAAGCAGCTTGATTCGTCCCGCCGCATCCGCCCGGAAGTCGAAGCGCGCGTAGTCGCGGCAGCCGAGCCGATCGAACAACGCACGCGAATTGTCGGCGAGAAGTCGCCGATCCTCCTCCGACAGCACCGCTTCTTTGTACTTGATCTGAGTCCAGTACGCCGAGGACGGATCCCACTTCGACTCGTAGCCCAAGATCTTCGGCAACCCCGCGTCCAGGCCGGTATAGTCGACTTCCAGTACCGGCATGACGTGGAAGTCGAAGCCGGGATTGCCAATGACGCCAACCGAGTATTCGGCACCCTCCAGGTACTCTTGGACGAGCAAGGGCCGATTCGGTAGGAGCTCACGCAGCTCGTTGATGTAGTTGATTGCCTCTTCCGGAGTTCGGACGACCGCGTTCTTCGTAATACCGATACTGGAATCGCCAAAATTCGGCTTGATCATCGCGGGGAAAATGCCGGGGAGCGTCGCGGCCTGATCGCTGGGATCGAAGAACGTCTCCGACGGGACTGGGACGTCGAGAGACTGCGCGACGGCGCGGACCAACGACTTGTCGTAGCACAACCCCAGAGCTGCCGGTGCCGCCCCGGAATAGGGCACACCGAGGATTTCCAACATCGCCGGAACGTGCAGCTCGAGAAACGCGTCGTTATTGAATCCTTCGTCGCACAGATTGAGGACGAAACTTGGCTGGTTCGTCCGCAACTCCGTCCAGAGCGACTGATGGTTGTCGAGATACTTGAAGGAGACGCCCTCCATCTCGCCAAGGGCTTCTTTCAAGCGTTCGATCGTGTCCAAGTCCTCGGGATTGAATTGTCCACCCAGTTTTACGCTGTCGGGCAACCGCGGATCGCCCATCAGAACGGTCACCTCGGGGAAGGGAACCTCGCGCTTTCGAGTCACGGTCGACTTCGCTGGTGCCTCGGACGTGAGAAACAAGCGATGCGCCATCATCCCGAGGTCTTGGTTCCGGGACGAATCGCTTTGCACCTCAGCGTGGAAACGAACTTGCGTGAAGCCAACCGACTCCATCAGTTCCTGAATCTCTTTGCGCGTATACAGGCGTTCGGAATAGAACTGGTCGGCCAATACGCCACGCTCGGCGTGGACCACAACTTCGCGCGAGATCAGGCGCCTACCGTCGCGCGCCAGATTGCGCTCCCTGCAAACGAAGTGATTCTGGTCGACCCACTCCCAAGAACGCCGCTCGAAACGGTCCTTCATCCATTCGCCGTCGGCGATGTCCATCACAAGGGTGCCACGCGAGACCAGCGCTTTCTTCGCCGTTTCAAGAACGGCCGCGTCGTCTTCCTCCCGGTCAAAATAGCCGAAGGAGTTCCCCATCATGATGACGCAGTGGAACGACGCCGCTTTCAGTCGAACGGTGCGCGCATCGCCTTCGCGAAACGCCGCATTCAACCCTTCCTTGCGCGCGCGCGTCCGCGCGAGCCGCACTAGGTAGCGCGACCGGTCCACGCCGGTGACATGCCGGAAACCGCGCCGAGCCAGTTCAAGACTGTGCCGTCCTTGTCCGCAACAGAGGTCCAGTACGTGGTCGTTCGGCTCGAGACCCACGCTCTTGAGCACCAAATCGATGTCGGTCTTGGTGTTGGCCGCGTTCTCCACGACATCGCCATCGGTCTTGAGGTAGAGCGAATTAAAGAGGGTCTGCCACCAGTCCGACGGAAGGTGGCGTTCGAGATCGGAGACCGGACCAAGGGTTCGTCCGGTCGGCGGGTTGAGGGGTTCTCTCATTTTCCTAGCTTACCGTATCTTGCCTATTTGGCGACCGGCCGGCGGCTGCGGCCAGGGATGGCACCATCGAGCGATGTCACGTACCGCCCATAAGGCCAATCCAGGGCAGAGCACAAGCGATTTGTTGCCCCCTTGTCGAGGTAGGCGGCGATCTGGTCTGGTGGGGGCATGACGCGGCCCATAGACCTTGAAACCCCTGCACCGGTGGTCGCCGTCCTCGGGCCGACAAATACCGGGAAAACCCACCTGGCGGTCGAGCGGATGCTCGCCCACCGCACCGGCATGATCGGACTGCCGCTCCGGCTTCTCGCCCGCGAGGTCTTCGACCGCGTTGTTAGTCAGATCGGGGGCGATCACGTCGCCCTAGTGACCGGCGAAGAACGCCTAGTACCGCGCGCGCCCCGCTTTTGGGTGTGCACCGTCGAAGCCATGCCGACGTCAGTCCCTGTGGAGTTCCTAGCAGTCGACGAAATCCAGCTAGCGGCCGATCCGGACCGCGGGCACACGTTTACCGATCGCCTAATTTCAGCGCGAGGCACTCACGAGACAATGTTCCTCGGTGCAGATACCATTCGCCCGCTCCTTAAGCGCCTAATTCCAGGAGCTCGGGTCGATGGTCGACCGCGGCTCTCTCGCCTCAGCTTCGTCGGGCATCACAAACTTTCCCGGTTGCCCAGACGGTCTGCGGTCATCGCCTATCGCGCAGAGGACGTATACGCGATCGCCGAAGTCCTGCGCCGCCAGAAAGGCGGCGCCGCCGTTGTCATGGGGGCGCTGAGTCCGCGCACCCGAAACGCCCAGGTCGCCATGTTTGAAGCCGGGGAAGTAGACTATCTTGTCGCCACCGATGCCGTTGGTATGGGCCTCAACCTTGGTATCGATCATGTCGCATTTGCGGCGCGCCACAAGTTCGACGGACAAATCGAACGGCGGCTAACCACGGCAGAGGTCGCACAGGTTGCCGGTCGCGCCGGACGGTACCTAAACCCCGGCACCTTCGGCACGACCGGGGAAGCCGAACCCTTCGAAGACGATTTGGTGAATGCGATCGAGTCGCACAGCTTTCCCGCACTAACCCAGCTTCGGTATCGTAACGCCAGCCTCGACTTCTCGTCCGTTCCGGGACTGATCACGAGTCTCGAGGCGCCACCGCGCAAGAACTTCCTGCGCCCGGCCCATGAAGCGTCCGACATCCAAACCTTGCGTAGCCTTTACCGCGAGCCAGATATCGCCCAAGCAGCGCGCTCGCCCACCAATGTCTCTCTGTTATGGCAGGTCTGCACCGTTCCCGATTTTCAGCAGATGCTGCACGAATCCCATGCCAACTTGCTTGGCCAGATTTTTCGCTATCTCGCCGGCACTTCGCGCCGCCTGCCCGACGACTTGCTCGCTCGCAACGTCGAACGTCTCGACCGTACGGCCGGAGATATCGACACGCTGCAAGCCCGCCTCGCCCATATCCGGACCTGGACCTACGTCGCCCACCAACGAGATTGGATCGAAAACGCAGGGCATTGGCGGGCGCGCGCCATCGCGGTCGAGGACCGCTTATCCGATGCTCTGCATGCACGACTGACCCAGCGGTTTGTCGATCGTCACCATGTCGCCACCCTGCGCCGGCTTCGCGAGGCGGGCACGCTTGCGGTCCGCGTGGACCCAGACGATGTGGTCGCCGTCGACGGCGCCGTCGTCGGCCGACTGCAAGGATTGAAATTCTCGCCGTCCGTCAGCCTAACGGCCGCCGATGGCAAAGCGATTCGCCGCGAACTCCGGTCAGAAGTAGAGCGGCGCGCAGGAGCGATCCTGTCCGACGATGCCGATCCCTTCGATCTCAAAGCCAGCGGCATTTGGTGGCGTGGTGCGTTGATCGCGCGTCTCATCCGCGGCGACCACCCGCTTCGCCCCTCGATCGACCTTGTTGACGATGACGCCACGCTCGACGGCCACCGTCGATCGCTTGTCCAGGCGCGGATTGCGCAATGGCTAGGCCAATACATCTCGACCGTTCTTGCGCCGTTGATTCAACTCGACCGGATCGACTTCAAAGGGGCGTGCCGTGGCTTGGCCTATCAACTCGTCGAAAGCTTCGGGTTCGTTCGCGCAACGGAAATCGCGGATTTGCTCGCAGACTTGTCGCCGCTCGAGAAAAAGCAACTCAAAGGTCTCGGGATAACATTGGGGCGCCACTTCGTCTTCCTGCCGTCAATGCTGAAACAGAAGCGCACCGCCCTGACACTGGAACTTTCATGCGCTTTCCACGGTCGGACGGTCCCAGACCTGCCGGCCGGGAGAGTGTCGTTCGAAGCGCTCCGAGGTGCTGACGACGAGCTGCTCAAAGCATGTGGCTACTGGCGCCTCCATAATCGCGCCGTCCGTGTCGACGCGCTCGAACGCCTCGCCCGGGCGCTAGCGGATATTGGTCCGAGCGTCCGCGAAAGCCCTCAACTTCTGTCCCTCGTAGGATTCCCCCGCAGCGATTTCCCGTGGGCCATGGAATTTGTCGGGTACCGGCAATCCAGGGCGACCGCGGGACTTTTCTCGCTGGCGCCGTCGCCGGGTCGTCGGCGCGAGAACCGCAATCGAAAATCGACCCAGGCGGCGCCAGCCCCCTCGCCCTTTGCGATCCTCCGAGAACTCTACCCCGGCAAGTCCGGAGCCCAAGGGCCAAAGCGGAACGACCGTCGCGTTACCCAATCTTGATCTTCATCCGGTGGGCTGATACCACCGCGCCATGCTTGATCGCCTCCGCCGCCTCTTCGAGGCTCCCTCCCCATCGAAAGAGATGAGCGACAATCCGGAGGCGCGACAGATCGCCATTGCCGCCTTGCTCTTCCACGCTGCGGCACTCGACGGGGAAATCGAGCCCGCCGAAGAACAGGTTATCGCCGACCTCCTGGTCCGGCGCTTCGATCTGAATCAGGCGGACCTCAAGACATTGCTTGAGGACGCGCGCGCGGCGGAAGAGAATACCAATCAAATCCTTCGTTTCACCCGCGACATCAAAGAACACACCGGTCATGAGGAGCGAATCGCGCTTCTCGAGATGCTTTGGGAAGTCGTCTTCGCCGACGGCGAGGAGCACGCGTTTGAGGCGAACCTAATGCGTCGCGTCGCCGGACTCATCTACGTGACCGATCAAGAATCGGGCAGCGCCCGGCTCCGCGTTCGCCAGCGCCTCGGCCTCAAGTGAAGATCGATCTAAGGTTCAAAAACTATGGCACGCCGGATCGGTCTCGGTTAGGCTCTGCCGTCGTCAGCGTGGAGAACAAGAGATGACGTACGTAGTTAACGACGCCTGCATTAAGTGCAAGTTGCAAGATTGTGTCGAGGTATGCCCGGTGGACTGCTTCTACGAGGGCGAGGTGATGCTGGTCATCAACCCCGACGAGTGCATCGACTGCGGGGTCTGCGAGCCCGAGTGCCCGGTTGAGGCGATTCTCCCCGACACCGACGACCAGTCCAAACCCTGGATCGAACTCAACACGGAATATTCGGCGAAATGGCCGAATATCACCCAAAAAGGCGACGTTCCGGCAGATGAAGCCGATTTCCGCGGTGCTGCTGGAAAATTCGATAAATACTTCTCAGCCAATCCGGGCGGCTCCTGAACGACCCCGATTGCGGCCCACGCTGCATTCCGCTAGGCGTGCAGCGCAGGCCCGGACGTGGCACTGAACTGCCTTCTGTGGTACATCCAGCGATCTGAGGATCGGATTCGCGGCTTCTCGTGCCTCCCAATGCAGGACACAGGCTCTCCCGGGGTAAGTCCCTAACGGAGATCCGGCTGCGGCTGGCAGGCAGTGCCGCGCACTGAATGGGGCCGAGAGATGGCAGGAAGCAAGAAGAAGGCGGCAAAAAAGAAACCAGCTGCACCCAAGAAAAAGGCAGCTTCAACAAAGAAAAAGCCGAGCCCGCCAAAATCGAAACCGGCCAACGCTGCCGCATCCAAAAAGAAGAAGCCCGCCGCCAGACCGAAAACGACACCCACCGCGGCAAAGCGACCGGCCCCGAAGGCCGCGCCAAAAGCCATCCCAAAAAAAGCTGCCCCGAGTGCACCCAAGAAACCGCCAAGCCCGCAACCGACCCCGCCCCGAACCGGAGCCAATGTGACGCCAGTGAAAGCCGACAAGGCAAAGCGCAAACTACCCTTCGCGGTCAACGACTTCGTGGTCTATCCCACCCACGGTGTAGGAAAGATCACAGCGATCGAGGACAAAGAGATCTCCGGTATTCATTTGGAGATGTTTGTCGTCGAGTTCGACAAGGACAAAATGATTTTGCGGGTTCCGGTCGCAAAGGTAGACACTACGGGGATGAGGAAACTCGCCACCCCAAAGGTCATGGAAGACGCCATGACGACGCTCAAGGGCCGCGCACGGGTCAAACGGACGATGTGGAGCCGACGGGCACAGGAATACGAAGCCAAGATCAATTCCGGCGATCCGATTTCCATCGCCGAAGTGGTTAGAGACCTCCACCGAAATGCCAACCAGCCCGAACAATCCTACAGCGAGCGACAAATCTACGAGGCTGCGCTTGATCGCTTGGTCCGCGAGGTCGCCGCAGTCGAGAAGATCGACGAGGATGCGGCTCAGGAACGGTTGCAGGCAGTCCTCCAGGCAGCATAGCGTGGCAGGCTGCGGCACTGTGCAATGTCGACTAGCCCAAGATTCGAAACAACGCCCAAGAGCGGCCGCACCGCATCGAGCGGCGCCGCACCGGCATGATTGACGTCGACAGTGACGTCTACGGGAAACTGACGGCGGTCCGGCGCGTCTGGGCAATCGGCGCCATTCATGGCGACGCCGAAAAATTGAAAAAACTTCATAGCGAGATCGCGACGCGGACCCAGCGTGGCGACCGCTTTGTTTACCTCGGCAACCTGCTCGGTTACGGCGACAGTATTCTTGAGACGCTTGACGAGGTTTTGGCCTTTCGGCGTTCGGTGTTTGCCCCAGGGATGGAATCCGGCGACTTCGTGTACCTGCGTGGCTCGCAAGAGGAAATGTGGAACAAGCTGCTTCAGATCCAGTTCGCCCCCAATCCACGGGAGGTCTTCGAATGGATGATGCAGCAGGGAGTCGAGGCCACCCTTCAAGCCTACGGCGGTCGCGCCGACGAAGCCCGCACGTTGCTTGGCGAGGGCGCCATCGCAATTACCCGCTGGACCAATGCTCTCCGGACCAGTGCCCAGCGCCGTCCCGGTCACGACGACCTTCTCAATAGCGTGAAGCGGGCAGCCTTCACCGAAAACGGGCGGCTTCTCTTTGTCCATGCCGGCATCGACCCCCACCGTCCCTTGTCCCAACAGGGCGATACTTTTTGGTGGGGATCGGGATATTTCAGCGCAATCGATGCGCCGTATGGCGACGTCAAGATGATCGTCCGTGGCTACGATCGGCGCCATGCCGGCTTAGCGATGAATCAATGGACTGCAACCGTCGATGCCGGATGCGGTTTCGGGGGACGTCTCGCCGCAGCCTGCTTCCTTACCGACGGATCGGCCACCGAATGGCTCGAAGCATGACGCTCTCCTGCCCTACTCCGCGATAATCTTGACCTTTTGCCCGGACCGCGGCTCTTCGCCTGGGTCGAAGCCGTTCAACACCCGGAACCGCTCAACTTTCAGATCGGCAAACGGCAAACCTGCTGCGAGCGTTTCCGTGGTTGCGCCCGGCGGCACTTGGAGAATTTCTACAGTCAAGGGGACCAAACCGGCGGCCTCCTCCCGCGTCAGCGGTCGCAAGGAAAACGTCATTCTCTGGAAATCGTCGCGCAGGGCGGCCTCCCGCCCCGGCGGCGACAAGAAGAATAGGCGATAGAGTTTGTTGCCCGGGAATTGGACCACCACGAATCGGGCGCTGAGCGGTCCGCGATAATCGTCAAGTTTACCGGACACCTGGGCAGATGCGGTCGCCGCCGGCAGACCATTGACGACAATTCGCTCTGCTTCTCGCAGGCGCAAGTCGGGGGCCCAAATCTGGGTCAAGTAGACCAAAGGGTCGGGATGGGATTCGTCCCGGCGCGCGGCATCGAAGCGTACGACCGCCGCATTTTTTTGGCGCACATACACCGCTTGCTCAGTATTGATTAACCGAAAGCCTGGCGGGGCCTCAAAGGTCAGCCCCAGGTCGGCATGCGAAAATCGGCGACCGCGAACAAGACCTTGGGCAGGGTCATCGCCGTACACTAGGCCCGAAATCGCACCGAACAATTCATCCTCCCGTATCGCGCCCTGCAAACCGACCGCCAGCGCGGCCGCCCGGGAGATGCGATCCGGTGTATTGGGATGTGTCGCGAAGAAATCCGATTCCGGCAGATTCTCGTCCAACAGTTTCTCTTGGAGTGCTTTGTTGCGGGCAAGGTTCCCGAGGAACCCTGCCATCGCGCCCGGTTGATACCCGGCATTCCTTAAGTAACGGACGCCGAGTTGGTCGGCCTGATATTCCTGATCGCGTGAGAAGCTCGCCAAGTAGAGCTCGCTGCCGAGCTGGGCCAATTGCTCGGCGTCGCCGCCAACCGCGGCACCAAGCAATGCCGCGCCTAGTCCTGCGACGACGGCTTGGCTGTACCGTTGCGCGGTGTGGCGGGCAACCACGTGGCCAATCTCATGGCCGATAACGCCAGCAAGCTCCGCCTCGCTGTTCGCCAGCGCAAGCAATCCGCGCGTGACGTAAACATAGCCGCCCGGTAGCGCAAAGGCGTTTACGTCGGGCGAATTCAGAACGGTGAAAGTGAACGGAAACGACGGCATCTCCGAGTTGGCAACCAGGCGCCCCCCAACCTCTGCGATATAGCCGCCCACCTCGGGGTCGTCGTAGACGCCGCCAAACCGCTCGAGAATCTTGGGATGTTCCTGAGCCCCAACGCGAATTTCGTCGGACGGCGGCATAAACAGCGTGAACGCCGACTCGCCCGTTGCTGGATTGGTCGAGCAACCGCTCGCCGCGAGCGCAAGCACCGCCAATACACCGAATCCGGCCCGTATGCGGCGACCAATCATTTTTGCCTCCAAATACCAAACTATGTCGCCCACCCGCAGCCTAGCCTAACCGGCCGCCGCCAACCGGTGGCATCTTAGTCCCAACACGTTGACGCCCAAAGGGGCCCATCCTAGAACGGAGGCGAGCGCCCGTAGCTCAGTAGGATAGAGCACAGGATTCCTAATCCTGGGGTCGCAGGTTCGAATCCTGCCGGGCGCGCCACTTGGACCGCTATGGGGTTTAGCATGCTGAACGAAAGCCAAATTGCCGCCTACCAAACCGACGGCGCGCTTCTCATCGAAGGGGTTTTCAGCACGCCGGAAGTTGCCGTCCTGCGTGCGGCAGCGGAGCGCGTGAGCGCCGAAAAGCGACCGAACGTGACGCCGGAATTTACCGGTTCGACAGCCCGCATGGTCCACGGCGCCCACAGCTACGACGACACCTTTCGGGAGCTCTGCCGACACCCACGCTTGATCGGCCCAGCTGCGCAACTGATCGGATCGGGCCTCTATGTTCACCAATCTCGGTTGAATTTTAACGCCGGCCTTGGAACGGGCGGATTCGACTGGCACCAAGACTACTCGACTTGGCACAAGGTCGACGGCCTGCCGCGACCCCGCGCCATGATGATCGCCGTTTTTCTCGACGACATGGACGCCACCAACGGGCCGTTATTGTATATCCCCGGTTCCCACAAGGAGGGGCTGATCGACGATTTCGAACCGGTCAAAGATGCCACCGGCAACGTCCTCATGAAGTTGAGCGGCGGGCTACTCCGGACGATGGTCGATAAAGGGGGCATCGCCGCCGGTATGGGGACAGCCGGTTCAGTCTTGTTCATGCACTGCAACCTTGTCCACGGCTCGAGCGCGAATATTTCGCCGCGACGGCGCGCCCTATTTTACGTCAACGTCAACTCCGTGGAGAACCCGCAAACCACGTTCGCCCGGGCAGAATACCATGCCGGCCGCGATTTCACCGCGATTGTTCCGGGCAAGGACGACTGCTTGCTCGACGCACGGCCCTAGTCCCGCTAGCGGACCCGGAAAAACCCAATCCCGCTGGCTATTCCGGGGGCCACCCTTCAGTATTTGCGACCATGAGCCTTCTCAGATTGCCGCGGTTCTGGCGTCGTAGCGATCCACGCGTCAACCCGATTCGGGTCGATGCATTCGTCCGCCAAACCCCGAAGAACGCGATCATTACCGCGGTCACCGCCGGCACGTTGTGGATCCTTCTGAGCAGATCGGTTCCGCTCTACCTGACAGTACCTTGGGTGGTTCTTCACCTCGCGAGCGCTGGGTTTCTTTACATCAACTGGTTCCGGCGCCGCGCCGCGCGCCATGTCCGGCCGGCCTCCCGAAAGTTCCTTATCCGTGCCCACCTTTGGGCCGGCCTGTCCGGTGCGTTGTGGGGATCGACGGTTCTTTTCTTCCCCTTTGCGGCCCCGCCGCTACAGGTCGCCATCCTCGTTGTGGTCGCCGCGATGGCGATTGGCGGCGCCACGACGCTTGCAGCGCTGCCCGGAGCCGCGGCGCTCTTTATCGGCCTAAGTCTCGTCCCCACGGCAGTCTATTTCGCCTTTCAGACCGACATCGCCTTCCTGGGCCTTTCCGTTCTCGAACTGGTGCTATGCATCGGCATGCTGTCGTCCGCACGGGCAGTGTATGACGCGCTTGTCCGCGAGACCGACGCCCACGCGCTGAGCAGCGCCCTAACCGACCAGTTCAACGAAGAGCGCCAAGAATGGCTCGATCTTTCCGACAACGCCGACGGTTTCGCGCTTTTCGACGAACAAAACCGCCTCATGATGTGGAACCGCCCGTTCGGGCAAATACTCGGGATCGGGGAAGATCGCCTCCTCCGCGGCGCCGCTCTCCCGGAACTCCTGGCCGCGGGCGCGCAGCCCGTCGACGCAACCGGCGACAAAGGCAAGAACTGGACAACCATTCTCCAGCGAACGATCGAAGGAAGCACCGAGACCGTCGCCCACCTCGCGGACGGCCGTTGGGTTCAAATCCGGCGGAACCGGACTGCACGCAAGAACACTGCGTTCATTTTCTCCGATGTAACCCAACTCAAGGAAGCCGAGCGCTCGGCGCAGGAAGCCTACGGACGCCTTGAGGATGCGGTCTTCAGCATGGAACAGGGCATCATTCTGTATGACTCCGCCGATCGGATCGTTCTGTTCAATGATCGGTTCGTCGATATCTACCCGGGAACGAGAGCGATTTTCGAGCCCGGCCGATCCCGCCACGACGCCCTAAAGGAGGCGGCGCAGCTCGGACTCATCGGCGACCCCGACTCAAACGCGACCGAAATATTGGAGCGTATCCTCCGGCGCCACGCACGCGCCGACGGCAAACCGGAAATCGTTGGCACCCGGAACGGACGGATCATTCAGGTTCGCAATGTATCGACGCGCGAGGGCGGGTTGATGTCGGTTGCCACCGACGTCACCGACGCCATCCGGCGCGAGGAGGCGACGCGCCAAAGCCGCGATCAGATGCGGTTGGTTACCGATTCGCTTCCCGTCCTGATCGCGTACGTTGGCGCGGACTCCCGGTATCGCTTTGTCAACGCCACCTGTGCTGCATGGTATGGCGCCGAACAGCACGAAATCATCGGTCGGACGGCGACGGAAATTCTAGGGCCGGAGTTGGCTAAGCTCGCTTCCACGATCGAGGCCGCGGCTGCGGCCGGCGAAGAAAAGCAAGTGGAGACGCGAATTCGGTATCCCGACGGTCGGACGCGGGACATTAAGGCGATTTTCGCGCCCCATACATCACCCGAAGGGGCGATTCTTGGACACTTCGAACTGGTCGAAGATCTTACCGAGCAAAAGGAAGTTGCCGCCGCAGCGAGCCGCAGCGTTGGGCAGTTCTCCGCGTTGGTCGACAATTCACCCAACGCGATTCTGTTCGCAAACGCGGAGGGACGCATTCAATCGGCAAACCGGCCGGCGGAGAAGTTATTCTCGCAGGGCCACACGGATTCAATTGTTGGCCTGACCCTCGACCAAATCGGCCTCGACGACGAGGGACGAGCGCTGCCTGCGGTGTTGAGTGCTGGGGGTATTCATCAGTTCGAAAGCGAGCATGTCCTTGTTGACGGAGATGCCCGCCGAATCTTCTCTTCGCTTTTCCCGGTGCAGAATCGCGACGCCGATCTCATCGGCATCGGCAGCATCAATGCCGATGTAACGAGCCAACGCGCAGCGGAAGTCCAGCTTCGGCAAGCTCAGAAGATGGACGCAGTGGGTCAGCTTACCGGCGGGATCGCACACGACTTCAACAACCTGCTAACGGTGATTATCGGCAACTTGGAGTTGCTACAGACCAAAGAGCAATCAGATGACGATGCGGAGCGCTTCTTGGCATCGTCGATCAAGGCGGCCCGGCGAGGCGCGGGCTTCACGCAGCGCCTCCTCGCATTCTCCCGAAAACAGGCGCTTCGACCTGAAAGCGTACGGATCGATCGGCTCTTCATCGACCTCGTCCAATTGATGAAACGCACCCTAGGCGAGAAGGTCGAGATCCTGGCAAGCGCCGCGAACGTGCCGCCTACCCTTGTCGACCGCAATCAACTCGAAAACGCCCTCCTCAATCTGGCGGTCAACGCGCGCGACGCGATGCCCGACGGTGGACGTCTTTGGTTGACCGCCCGACCATCCGATCTGGAAGGCCTACCCTTCGTCCTCATCGAAGTCACCGACGAGGGCAGTGGCATGTCGGCCGATGTCTTGAGTCGCGCCATCGAGCCGTTCTACACGACGAAACCGGCGGGCTCCGGCACCGGTCTTGGTCTCAGTATGGTGTACGGATTTGCGCGGCAGTCAGGCGGCCGTTTTGAGATCGATAGCGAGGAGGGGGCGGGAACCACGGTCAGGCTATATCTGCCCGTAGCGCCCGAGCACACACGAGCCGAAGCACCACGGGACAGCCCCGCGACAGATCTACCGCTCGGCACCGAAAGAATACTGGTCGTTGAGGACGACCCGGATGTTCGCGAAATTGCAGTCGCTGCACTATCATCCCTGGGCTACCAAGTGATTCAGGCTGGCGACGGCCCCACAGCGGTCACCGTAGCAGCAGACATCGACGACTTGGACCTATTGTTAACCGACGTCGTCTTGCCAAAAGGGATGTCGGGACCGGTCGTTTCGGAGGAGATCAAACGCCTCTTTCCGGGGATAAAGGTACTTTTCATGTCGGGCTATTCGGGGGATGCCTTGCTGGAACATGGGGCTTTGCGACCGGGCATCGAACTGTTATCGAAGCCCTACAGCAAATCGGCGTTAGCAAGGCGCGTGCGGTCGGTTCTGGATCGGCGGTAGTCCGGCCGGCAAGTAACGCAGGGAGAGCAGATGAGCGGTCAAGACGCACCTACCGTCTTCGTTGTCGACGATGACGAAGGCATTCGGCAAATCATCGTCGACCTCGTCAAGACGGTCGGGTTGCAGTCCCAGACATTCGAGAACGGCGACGATTTCCTAGCGGCCTACCAACCGACTGTTCCGGGCTGCGTGATTTTGGATGTCCGCATGCCCGGCACCAGCGGACTCGAAATACAAAAGAAACTTCAGGAACAGCCGGTCCCACCACCCGTGATCGTTCTTACCGGGTACGGCGATATCCCCATGACCGTCGAGGCAATGCGCACAGGCGCGCATGAATTTGTCGAAAAACCCTTTCGCGCTCAGGATCTTTTGGATTCGATCCAGAACTGCCTCCGGGCGGATTCGGAAAACCGCGAACGCCACCGCACCAAGACCGCGATTGCAACGCGGCTGGAATCCTTGACCGAGCGCGAACGAACGGTCCTCGAAATGGTCGTGGAAGGTCTATCGAACAAGGAAATCGCACGGGCCCTCGACACCTCGCCACGGACCGTCGAAGTCCAACGCATGCGCATGATGAAGAAGATGGAAGCATCGTCCATCGCCGGATTGGTACAGATCGCGATCGATGCCGGAATTCAGCGTCCGGAAGCCTGACCTCGGCGGGTGGGCTCGCCCCAATAAGTAGAGCACCGTGTCGGCTACGGGCGGCCCCGCGTATCGCGAACGCCCGACCCTTGGTATTCCGGGGCATGGACCGACCCTTAAGACTGCTGGCCGCAGACGATGAGCCGGGCATCCTCAGCATTGTTGAGGAAGTTGCCGAGTCGATGGGCTATTCCGTGCGAACCGGCGAGAACGGCGCGGCTTTCTGGCAGCACTTCGACACGCTCCCACCAGACGTGATCATGCTGGATCTCGTGATGCCTGACTGTGACGGCGTCGAGGTCCTCCGCCGCCTCGCCGCTGTCGGCTGCCGTTCCAAGATAGTCCTGATGAGCGGCATGGACGATCGCACGCTAAGATCCGCCGAACGGATCGCCGGGAACCTAAAGCTCGACATTGCCGGATACCTAAGGAAACCCTTTTCCGTTTCCAGCATGAAAGCGCTGTTGGGCAAAGGGCGCGGCGCGCCGGCGTCGATCGTCGATGCCGAGCGTATCGCCGCCGGCATCGCGAATGGCGAGTTCGTCAACTACTATCAACCGAAGGTTCTCCTGCCAAAATCGCAACAACCGGCAGCAATAATGGGCATCGAAGCCCTTTCGCGCTGGAACCACGCCCACATCGGCTTGGTCGGACCCGATCGGTACGTTTGGATTGCCGAAGAGTCGGGCGCCATCCTGCCTCTCACACTGGAAATGATCGAACGCGTGATCGCCGATCTAAAGATTTGGCACACGGCCGGACACCAACTCGCGGCGGCGGTCAACCTATCGCCCGCCCTGCTCACGGACATCACGTTGCCGGACACGATTGCCGACCTCTTGAAAGAGGGCGGTATTGCCCCTGCGTTCCTCATCCTTGAAGTCACCGAAACAAGCGCGATGCAGAACGTGGCGCTGTCGATGGACATTCTGACCCGGTTTCGCCTCAAAGGCGTGCAGCTCTCAATTGACGATTTCGGTACAGGCTACTCGTCGCTCATACAACTGTACCGGATGCCCTTTGGCGAATTGAAGATCGATCGATCCTTTGTCCATTCGTTGCCAGACGACGACGAAGCGGCACACATCGTTCGCTCTATCGTCGATCTTGCCCATAATCTTGGACTGAGTGTTTGCGCAGAAGGCGTCGAAACGCAGGTTGCATTCGACTACCTCACCAAAGCCGGTTGCGACTACGCGCAGGGGTATCTTATCTCGCCCCCGGTTCCAGCCGGCGAGCTAACACGCATCCTGGAACGTCCCCTCAACGTCGCGGCCCGCGCCACCGCTTAGCCTTTGTGAAGCGCCTGCCAAACTCGGTGCGGCGTCGCCGGCATGTCAAGCGCGTGGACGCCGCGTGCGCCGAGTGCATCGACGATGGCGTTCATCAGACAGGGCATCGCCCCAACCGTGCCGGCCTCGCCCGCCCCCTTGATCCCAAGCGGATTCAAGGCCGTCGGAACCGGGTTGCTGAGAACCTCAAAGAACGGAAAATCAAGCGCCCTCGGCATGCAATAATCCATGAAAGAACCAGAGAGCTGCTGCCCGGTCTCCGAGTCCCACACAATGTCCTCCATACCGATCTGGCCGATCCCCTGGGCGATGCCCCCATGTATCTGCCCCTTCAGCAACATCGGATTCATGACGGTGCCGACATCGTCAACAACGACGTAGCGCAGGATTTCGACCGTGCCCGTCTCGGGATCGATCTCGACCTCGCAGGCGTGACACCCATTAGGGAAGGTTGCGCCAATCGGCGAGAACGCGGCGCGTTCGTGCAGGCCGGCTTCCATACCGGGCGGTAACTTCTGTGCATTGAAAGCTTGCGCCGCCGCCTCAAGGAGTGTGGTACGGCGGTCAGTGCCAACAACGGAGAACACGCCGTCCCCAAACTCGATGTCGGCCGGGTCGGTCTCCATCGCGTGCGCCACGATCAGCTTGCACTTTTCGACGATCTTATCCGCCGCACGCTCCAACGCCGCGCCGCCTAGGCCAGAGGAGCGCGAACCAAACGTCCCGAAGCCGTGTGCGACAAGGTCCGTATCGCCTTGTACGTAGCGAACGTCGTCGAAATCCAACCCCAGTTTTCCGGACAGAAGTTGTTTGAACACCGTTTCGTGGCCCTGGCCATGGGAATGGGTTCCCATGAGGAGCGTGACCCCACCCGACGGATCGAAACGAATCTCGGCGGTTTCCTCACCGAGCGCCGCTGCCCGCTCGATCACGTTGGCTAATCCGAAGCCGCGCAGCTTTCCGTTCCCGACCGATTCCTCGGCGCGGCGCCGGTAGCCGTCGTACCCGATTGTCTCTAAGGCCAGGTCCATGTTGCGCTCGAACTCGCCGCAATCGTAGGTGAAGACCAATCCCGTCTTGAACGGCATTTCCTGCGTACCGATCGTATTGCGTCGCCGCAGATCGACGCGGTCGATGCCGAGCTCCCGTGCCGCCGCATCGATCAATCGTTCGATGGTGTACGAAGCCTCAGGCCGGCCTGCGCCGCGATAAGCCGAGATCGATGGTGTGTTTGACAGTGCTCCCGTCACGGCGACATGGATGGCTGGAGTCCGATAGACGCCTGCCAGCCCGCCGATGTTCAGTGTCGCCGGCCCGGCACCGCCCATCGAAACATAAGCGCCGAGCGCGGCAACCGTCTCGACGCGCAGCGCCAAAAACGTCCCGTCTTTGCTCAAGGCCAGCTCGGCGTGGGTTCGATTGTCCCGTGCCTGATCGTCAGCGATAAACGCCTCCGACCGCTCGATCGTCCAGCGGACTGGGCGCCTCAAAAGCCGCGCCGCATGCAAGACCAAAGACATTTCCGGATACGGCGAGGACCGCATGCCAAACGCTCCACCCATATCTGGGCTGACAATCCGTAGTTGCGTTTCGGGGATGTCGAGAAACTGTCGCGCCAGGACACGGCGGGTGATGTGCGGATTTTGGACGCCGCAGTAGAGCACGAGCCGTTCGCCGATGGGGTCGAAGGCGGCGACGGCGGCGCGCGGTTCCATAGGCGCCGCCGACACCCGGTTAATCACCAGGTCAAGACGCGTGACGTGGTCCGCGCGAGCGAAGGCCGCCGCGACCGCGTCCCGATCGCCCGCCTCGAAACGGAACGAGACGTTGTCGGGGCATTCATCCCAGACTGCGGCGGCCCCGGGCTTCAACGCATCGAGCGGATCGATCACCGCCGCTAATGGTTCATAGTCGACCACAATGGCCTCCGCGGCCGCACGGGCGATCTCCAGCGTTTCGGCGACGACAAACGCAACAGGATCGCCGACGAACCGGACTCGTCCGTCGACCACAAGCGGGCGGCGCGCTGCCTTGAACATGGGCGAACCGTCGGGCCGCTTGTAGTCGGCCATCGAGGCTGCAGACCCCAACCCGGCGGCCAGGATGTCCTTGCCGGTCAAAACAGAAAGGACTCCGGGCATCGCCGCCGCCCCCCCGGTATCAATGCGGAGAATCACCGCCGCGGCGTGCGGCGACCGCAGAACCACAGCGCGGGCCTCACCGGGTAGAACGTGATCGTCGGTATAGCGCCCGCGACCGGACAACAATCGATCGTCCTCGGCCCTGACGACCGCCTCTCCTAAACCTGCTTTCACGTTCCGCCCCTGACGCTCATGACAATCCCAGCGCAAGACTAGCGATGCGCGCCACCGCCGTCACCGCAAAGGCGCGCCAGCTACTTGCTTATGGGTGCGGATTCGTTCGCAAGACGAAAAACGATGGGCACGGCAATGGTCGATGCAACCGGCTGACCCGCGCGCTTGGCGGGGATGAACCTCCAATCACGCACGGCCTCCAACGCCGCGCGGTCCAGAAGTCGGTGACCGCTGGATTCAGCGATCGCTGCATTGGCAACAAAGCCATCGCGCCCGACCGTCACCCCGATAACGACCCGCCCCTCGACGCCGATCCGGCGGGCGGCGTAGGGGTACGCTGGCGAGCGATTGCCAAGGGCGATCCCGGCGTACTGCGCCGGAACTGTCTCTACCGTGTCGGAAGGCACCGCACCTACCGCGCCATGCGAGGGTCGCGCGGTAAGGTTGCTCTGGCTCTGAACCGGAGGCGGCGATGCCGTCGGTCGATCCACGGGATGGGGCACCGCATCGCTTCCTGTCGGCAGCGCCTGGGGCGCCAGGGCGGCAACGGCGCGTTCCGCCGCCAATGGTGACGCTGCGGTGCGCTGCGTATGCGGCGGTGGCGCAGGCTTATTACGCGGTGCCGGTCCGTGCCATTGGACTTCCGGACGACCCGGTGGCGCGTTGGTCTGCGCCGCGGCGATTGGTCCAACTGGGGACGACGACGCCATTTGCACCGCCTCCGCAACGACCGGTTCCTCGCGAAAAGGAGTTGCGGTGTTGTCCTCCACGGGAGTCCCCGAGGCCGGCATTGGTCCTGCCTCCTCGCCAACCGGATCGGCAGCGACCGGTTTGTCAGCGCCCACAGTCGCAGGTGCCGACCCCGGTAAGTCGTCCGCACCGTGGGTTGCGACCTCAATACTGGCATTCCTTGATTCCGGTTGCGCGCTGCTAGCTTCAAAGATCAATTCGGTAACGACGATGTCCGGTTGATCGGGGGACGACCCCGTACCCGGGAAGCCAACGAGCATCGCGCCTATCGCGACCACATGGACGGTCGCAGAGAGATAGAGCCCGAGGCCGAGCGCTCTCACGGCGTCCCCTTCGACGACGGCCCGTCAAGGCGCCGCAGTGCCACGACACTTGGCACGCCAAGGTGATGGATCAGTTCGCCCTCGACGCCGTAGGCGGCACGCAGGTTCGCCGGTACGAGAACGGCGTCTGGGAGGCCATCGGCGAAGACTCGGCCTTCATGGAGCAAAAAGGTTCGATCGCAATATCGCGCGGCGAGACTGAGGTCGTGCAGAACCACGACCGCGGTCTTTCCAGCCTTGCAGCGGTCCCGAATGAGGTCGAGGACCAAGAGTTGCTGGTTGAGGTCAAGCGACGCAACCGGCTCATCGGCAAGTAGGATCGCCGGGTCGTTCGCCAAGGCGCGCGCGAGGACCACACGGGCACGTTCACCGGTTGAAAGTGTCGAGACTGTCCGACCGGTTAGGTGAGCGGCGCCAACGGCGTCGATCGCCCGATTGATTGCCGCGTGATCGGGCCCGCGGAGGCGCTGCCACCCGTCCAGGTGCGGTATGCGACCGAGCGCAACGAGGCGTTCGACCGTGAGAGGCCAATGAATCTCGGCACCGGGCGGCAAGTACGACACTTGGCGCGCCAACGCAGAACGGGCAATTGCCTCGATGGGGCTTCCATCGATTCTCACACTCCCGGCCGCGCACCGCTGCAACCCCGCAAGAGTTCGCAACAACGTCGTCTTGCCGGAGCCGTTGGGTCCGATCAGGCCAATCAGCGTCCCGGCGGCGCCATCCAGGGACACGCCCTGCAACACCGACCGACCGCCCAAGGTCACCGAAATGTCTATTGCCTGAATGCCTCTCATCGCATGGACCGGCGAATATGCAATAGGAGATAGAGAAAGAACGGCGCACCGACGATCGCCGTCACCACCCCCAACTGAAGATCAGGCTCGACCGGGACGAGACGCGTCGCGATATCGGCCGCCAACACAAGCGCCGCGCCGCCGAGGGCGCTGGGAAGCATGAGCCGACCGGGCTCATGCCCGACCAAAGGTCGGAGGAGATGCGGAACCACAAGGCCGACGAACCCGATCGTTCCAGAGACCGACACCGCGGCGCCGACGGCGAAGGCAGTTCCGACAATAAGCCGCGCGCGAACGACACGCAGATTGACCCCGAGCGAGCGAGCGACATCCTCCCCAAGCGACAGCGCATTGAGCGCCCGCCCGGTTCCAGCCAAAAGGACGGCTCCCACGACCATGAGGGGCAGAGCGATTCTGACGTGATCGAAGGACCGGTCGGCCAACGATCCCAGCATCCAGAAAACGATTTCAAGCGCCGCATAGGGGCTAGGTGCAAGATTGAGGGCAAGGGAGGTCAGCGCCCCCGCAAACGCATTCAGGGCGACGCCCGCCAGTATCAGCGTCAGAATGCTCGCATCCCGCCCCGCCAACACATAGGTCAGCAGGACCGCTATCAGCGCGCCTGTCATGCCGGCAAACGGCAGCGCATAGCTCGATGCTTGAGCAAGACCGAAATAGAGGGCTATGACGGCGCCGAGGCCGGCCGATGCCGAGATTCCGAGAATGCCGGGTTCGGCCAATGGGTTCCTTAGCAGGCCCTGCATCGCGGCGCCGGCAGCCCCTAAGGTCGCGCCAACCAACGCGGCGAGAAGCGCCCGAGGAAAACGAATCTCGCTCAAGATCAAGGCAGCGGTTGTGTCGGTACCCGTCATCAACTGACCCACGGTCTCGATGAAAGCGAGGGGGACGCGCCCAACAACCATCGAAACGAACACTAGGACCAAGACGAGAAGCCCGAGTGCAACGATCAACCCTGCGTCCGAGCGTGCGCGCGGCGGGGTCGCGGACGGTTCCGGGGAGACCGCGGTCATTGCGTCGCCCGGGCCAGAAACGTCACAGCCTCCACGGTATAGGGGCCGCCGCAGGTCCATAACGAAGGGTCGATCTGAATGATCCGGCCGCCGAAATGCCGAAGCGCAGGGTGCGCCAGCACATCGCGGGCAAGCGACGGAAAGGCCGCCGTCGGTTGATTGATCACGACGATCTCCGGGTCTGCCCGAAGAATTTCCTCCAATCCGATTTGACCGTAGCCGTCAATGCCTAGCTCGACCGCAACATTCCGAAGACCGGCCGCCGCAAGCACCTCATCGACCAAAGTGCCAGTACCGCTGGTAAACCCACGGACTCCCAGCACTAACGCCCGTGGCCCCGGGCGGTCGCCGATCGAAATGGCGCCCAACTGACGGTCCATTTCCTCGACCATTTCTTCACCGCGGGGCGCGACACCAAGTCGCCGCGACAGGAAGCGGACCTGGGCGCGAATGTCGGCAAAGGATTCGGGGATCGGGAGATCGACAACCTCGACGCCAAACCGTTGGAGCATGGCGACTGCCGGTCGAGCGGCAAAGCGTCCGGCCACAACCAGATCCGGTCGCAGCGCCAGTACTTCTTCGGACCGACCGTAGTTGACCGGTATGTCCGTAACCCGGCTCGCCACATAGGAGATCGAGGGGTCGGCCGATAGGTGGGTGACAGACAGAATGCTTTCACGATTCGCCAACAGCGACACCAACTGGTCGGCGCACAGATTGATCGAAACGACTCGCATCGCCACCTGTGCGCCGGCGGAAGTCGACGCGACGGCCAAAGCCCCTACCAACACGATGGCAAGCATCAGGGACCGTCGTGCCGCCACGCTCAGAACCTCAGGCGGGCGCCGACGACAACCGCGCGGCTCGCCCCTGCCAACCCATCGGCAGTCTCATACTTCCGGTTCAGCAGGTTATTGATCCTGCCGAATAGCGACGCGTCGTCGTTGACGTCGTAATTTGCCGAAACGTCCACGAGGGTGTGACTTCCCTTGTTGATCTCTTGGGACGACGCAAGCGGATTTCCGGAAACGTCCTTTCCCGGCCCGTTAAACCGCATACCGCCGACAACCGACAACCGGTCGCTCGCTTGGTAGCGAACGTCGGCGCTAAGTTTTTGTTTAGGCCGCCGCCGCAAGTCTCCACCTGTGGCTTTGTTTTCGGCACGGGTGAAAGTGTGGTCGAGCCTGACCGTAACTGTCGGAGTCACGCTTGCACTGATAAACGACTCGAACCCAAAGATGTCCGCGCGCGCTAGGTTAATGACGGTGGAGTTCGAACCTGTGAACTTCGTCTCAAGCAGGTTCTTGATTTCTTGATCGAAATAAGTCGATCCCATCACGACCTTGCCGGCCAACATCGTTTGCTCGAAGCCAACTTCCCACCCCATGCTTTCTTCGGCGCGCAGATTGGGATCGCCGGTAAAGACACCGCCGTTGCTGCTACGCGTGTTGCCGAACAGCTGAAACAAGGCGGGCGCACGAAACCCCGTTCCGACCGCTCCTTTGAGGCGAAGCCCGTGCTCAGGAAAGGCGACGACCGGCGCTAACCGGAAAGTGAGTTTCGATCCCAACGTGTCGTGATCGTCGTAGCGAATGCCGACAGTGCCGAACACCCGTTCGCCGAGCACAAACTGATCCTGGACGTAGGCCGCGTTCGTCCGGGCGTCCGAATCGGTCGTCCCCACGATTGTGAAACCGCTGAAGTTGGAGAACTGCACGTTCTTCAGCGAATCGAGTTCGGTTTCCAGGCCCAAGGTTAGAACGTGATCGTCAATCGCGAAGAAACTGTTTTGGACTTCGAACTTGGTTTTTGTTCCCAGATCGTCGCTCCGCTGCAACGTGTTAGCGATCCCAGGCACATTGAACGAATCCCGTGTGTGGCGGGTCACCGACGCGCCGACAATCGATTCCATGAGTCCGCCAAAGAAATCCAATGTGGCGTCCGCCCGGCCAAACCACTGACGGGTCCGTTCGTAGGCATCGGGGTCTTCGATCGGTTGATCGGTTTCGGACCGGGTTCTGATGTGGTGCAGCGCGAAACCGAAGTTCACGCTTTCGGAGGCCTCATAGGCGAGACGCACCGATGCCGAACGCTGGGTGTAACCGTCATCTTCCTCGGTAGCGCCTGCCTGCAGGGCACGAATGCGCGCGGGCGTCACGCTCTCGCCGTCGCTATCGAGGTAGCTTGTCCCAAGGGCATACTGAAGACGCCCGCGGCTTCCCTGCGCCTGGAGCGTGCCGGCGATGGTGTCGAAGGACCCGCCTTCGCCATGCACGAAATACTGCGCAGGGCCGGACCCCAGTTTCGTCGTGATATTGATAACCGCACCGATCGCATCGGACCCGTACAACGTGCTTTGCGGGCCGCGAACGATTTCAATGCGTTCGATGTCTGCAGACAAAAGATGGGCAAAATTGAACGCCCCGTTCGGCGTGCTGGCGTCGCTCATCTCGACGCCGTCGATGACGATCAGCGTGTGATTGCTGTTGCTCCCGCGCGAGAACACCGAGGTTTGTTTGCCCAACCCGCCCGACTGCACAACCTGTAGACCCGGCACGTCGCCGAGCACGTCCACCAACGTTCGTTGTTGTTTGGCCGCGATATCCGCCGCGGTAATGACCGTCACCGAACTGGCGACGCGCTCCCGCGGTGTCGGCAACCGAGTCGCGGTGACGATCGTCTCAGGCAACAACCCCTGGGACCGGGCGGTGTCGATCGGGCTAGCGGCAAGTAGACCCATGGCGAGCGCCGTGGCTGTCGTTACTGTTTTCATGAAGACCTCCGAAGCGATGAACGTGGCGTACGTTCGCAGCGTCGAAGGCCAGACAAAGCTCTGGCACCCGATTCTTGGCGGTTTGTCTCTCCGGAAAGGCAAAAGCTTCCATCTCGCGGACCCCCAGCTACGACGTACATTCGTCGCCACCACTACGGAAATCCGCACCACCGAGCGCCCCGATCGACGGATGGGTGACGTTGACGGCAGGTCTCCTGGCTCGCGGGTCACCGCCAACGCCCTGCCTTCCCGGTTTCCCAGTGGCACGTTCGGACGCCAGCTCGTCGCTTACAGTTGCGGGGGCAGCCACGGTTTCGGCCTAAGCCTCACCGTGTTCCCTTTTCACCCCTTGCGGGGAACCGTCGCAGCCATTGTCACACGCCGCGGGTGGGTCGAGTCAAGCCCGGGAAGTTAGTGGTCGGGGTGATGATCGTCCGGCCGGTAGGTCGATCCATCGTGGACCGCACGCCATTCGGCCAGCCGCGCCGATTCGCCCTCTCGGCGTATTGCCTGGCGCAACGCGACCCGAACGGCCGCCCGGCCAATGCGGTCCGGTGCACGAAACGTTGCCGGCTCCAAACCGGCACCAAGCGCCTCAAGGGCGGAACGCTTCGCGTCAATAGCGCTCGGCACGCCCCATGCTTCCAGAAGTGTTTGAAAGCGCGCGAAAGCCGAGTCGTCGAACGCCCGCGGACGGCCTAACATGTCGAACGTGGGGTTTGCCGGGTAGAGATTGAGGCACGGGGCGGTTCCGGCCGGGATCGGCAAATTGGCCGAGTGGGTTCGCCCCTTACTCAACACGTTCGGCAGCACATGGGTGTGCGGTCCTTCCGGAGTCGGTGGATCGGCGTCGCGCGAGCCGATCCGCTGGCGGACCTCGATACGCCCCATCCGCGACACGAAAACGCGGTGGGGGTTTGCCGCCACGATTGCCGCCATGATCTCGGGCGCCGCGAGTGCATTGAGGCCCGCGTAGCGACGCAGTAACGCGATCAAGATTGGATCGTCCGTCCGTACCAAAGCATCGACGTTCGCGGCGCCCGTTCCGATATCGAACAGGATAGCCTGGCGATCGCGTTCGAGAATCGATTCCGCGTCGGGCCCGACCTCCGTGAGCGTGCGACGAACGCTCATGCGCGCGGCCGATTCGCTTAGACAGAAAGCGATGCCGTGCAGCCAGCGGTCCGGGTGGGCGCTAACGCTCTCGTAGGCCACCGGTTGCACGCCGGCTGGCACGTGGATGCGAATTGCACCACGCTCTGTGGCCACAACCAACGGTCCCTGCGCTGCAAGGCATTCATCCGGATCGCGAATGAATTCGGCAATGGCACCGAACGCGCCGATTGCCCAACCTGAGCTTGGTGTCGCCAGGTGGTCACGAATGGTTTGCTCGACCGATAGAGTCATCTGGGCGTTGGGGTAAACCAGTTTTCGTCGGCAAGTTGCTTCCAAATCTTGCGATTCACCACTGCGCCCCGTTCGAAGATGTCGCCTTCGTTAGCCATTGTTGGGGCACGATCGTAAACGAGAAATCTACCGTCGACCGCGACATGCCGAACCATCGATCCGTTCGCGTAAAGCAAATTGTTCAAAGGTTCCGGCGGCGCGGCACCGGCGCCGACCAACCAGTCCGATAGATCCACGGTAATGAAATCGGCCTTCGCACCTGCGCATAGCCGGCCCAGATCGGGCCGCCTTAACCCGTCCGCCGCGACAACGGTGGCACCGTCGACCGCATCCCAAATCGTCGGCATCTTGACCTTCGATCCGGCGAGCAATTTTGCCCGCGCCTTACCGCCAATCACCGCAAGCTTGATATTCTCAAGCAAGTCGTTCGAGTGTGTGTCGATGGCGATATTCGTGGCGATCCCAGCCGCTAGCGCCTCCGGATAGGGTTGCGTCGCGCCGCCCGCACCGCCGGCGGACGGGCAATGCGCATAGACCGCGTCGTGCCGCTTCAATATTTCTGGATCGGTTTCCCAGTCGAGACCGGACATGTGGGCGCCGAGAAAGGGTCCGGCAAACCCGCCGAGCTTGTCCAACCATTGGGTCGGCGAAAGACCGTTCTGAAGGCGGCGCACGGCGTCGGTCTCCGTCGCACGCTGCGACAAATGAATTTGAATGCCGGTTCCAAGCTCACCCGCGGCGGCAATAATCGCCGACATCGTCTCGTCGGTATGGGTGTCGGTCGCATGCGGCGCCATCATGCCCATCATGCGACCGTCATAGGATCCCGCGAGCTTCCTGCCGAAATCGAGATTGGCTTCGATCTCCGCCAATGTGTCGGGTACCGAGTCAAAGAGCGCTTGGTCGTCGTCCCTAAACCAAATCCCGTCCAAACGAGAAGTGCCGGGGATCATGCCGCCGGGAAACCCCCGGGCGCCCCATGCCCCTGCCACCCGCACATAGGATTCGGCCTGCCGCAGGCTAAGGCTCATCTCTACCTGGGTCGTGCATCCGGCTTTTAGAATCTCGAGTAGGTTAAATGCGGTTAAGTCGTCTAGCTCGTCGTCCGAGAGCTGGTCCATCAACTTGATAGGGCGCGAATATGAACGGCCACCCTCAATGATGCCCCGCGTGGGCGTTCCACTCGCAACGTGGGTGTGGCCGCTGATGAGTCCAGGCATAACGATATCGCCGGGAATCGAAATACGCGGGAGGTTGCCGGCGATGCGCCCCTCGCTGACTTCCGCGACGCGGTCGTGTTCCACCCGAACCGAACCGTTCGGAATCAATACCGACTCGTTGTCGCGGTGGGCAAGGACCCACCCAGCTTCAATGATGTATTGCCCCGTCGGTGCCGCTGCCATGCATCAATCCTAGTTATTCAACAGTAATTATGGTTAACGCCGACTTTAGTTCAAATTTGATCCGAAGTGCGCACTAGTAGTGCTGGCAATTCTCGTCGCCGAACGCCATCTTTTCAACAGTCGCCCGGAATAGTTTGGTTGGTAGTGATGTTTAGGGATGTTGGGGGTCGAGTCAGGTGTTGACCGCCCAAGAATTTGTCGAGCTCTTGAGGGCGCACGAACGCTTCTCCAAGCGCGAGCCCGGCGGCAAAAGGGCGCGGATCGAAGGTGAGAATCTTTCGGGACTGCGTTTGCCGGGACTCAATTTGCGCGAGTCCGTTCTTAGCGGAACGGACTTTTCGCGGTGCGTCCTAACCGGTACGGATTTCGGTCGGGCGGCCTTGGCCTTGGCGAACTTCGAGCATGCCGACGCCGAAGGTGCGAATTTCGAACACGCCAACTTGCGCGGCGCCCGACTGAGGCATGCCAAACTGAGCGAGGCCAACTTTGCCGGTGCAGATCTGCGGCCGGCTGAGAACGGCGAAACCCAACAACGAAGCGTGCTCTACGGTGCGACCCTTCGCGGCGCCAATTTTGAGAACGCCCAGCTCGGGCAGGCAGAACTTGGCGCGAGCGATCTGACGCGCGCATCGTTTGTCGGGGCAAACGCCTCGCACGCCAATCTGCGGGGTGCTCTGCTGCTGGACACCGATTTCGATCGCGCCGAACTCGAGGGCGCCGTCATCAACCTAACCGGTGCCGCGCTACCCCAGGACATCCAATTACTGCTGCGCGAACACGCCCTGTGGATCGACTCCTTTGGCGCACTGGGTAAACGCGCCGATTTCGCCGGGCGCGACCTAGGCGGCATCGACCTGAGATCGGCGTACCTGAGCGGTGCCAATTTGCGCGGCACGAACCTCAAGGGCGCGCTGCTGGCCGGTGCTTGGTTGGTTCTGTCGGAGCTTGACGGTGCGGTCTTGGACGATGCCGACCTACGTGGCGCCGACTTGACCGGAGCGTCGCTCAAGGCCGCAAAGATTCGCCATGCCCGCCTCGAGGAAGCCCGATTCGAGCCTGCCCAAATTCTGAACCCTAGCGGCGAGTCGACCGGGGAACGGCGCCGATCCGATCTGAGCAATGCATCCCTGCGACAAAGCGCCCTGTCGGGCGCGACCCTGCGTGAAGCCAAAATGACAGACGGCGACCTACACGGTGCCATCGCCGAGCAGACAGATCTCCACGGCGCGGACTTGTCCGGTGCCAACCTGTCGGATGCGCGCCTCATGCGCAGCGATTTGTCGGCGGCAAATCTTTCAGGCGCGAACCTTCGCCAGTGCGATTTACGCGAGGCGAACCTCGCGGGCGCCGAGACAACGGATGCCGATCTGTCGGGCGCCAATCTCGACGGCGCCGATACGACCGGCACGTCGCTCAAGAATTAGAACCTAGCGTCGCGTCCGGACGAAATCGAGCAACTCCGGCCCAACCGTTTCTTCGCCTGTATTGAGGTGCAGCGCCTCGGACAGGTGATTGTGACCTTTCAGCCGCGAGAACCGCGGACTGTGCCCGTCCCGTCGCGCCACCGTCCGAAGCAGGTCGATGCCCTGCAGTTCCATCATGGGCGGGTCATACTCGGCAATAACGATGAACAATGGCACGTCGCTGTTCGCGGCGGCATGGAGCGGCGACCGCGCGCGGTACTGGGCCCTATCGGGGCCGTAATAGGCTTCGGCAGCAGGTGCCGGGACAGCCTCCACGTCATAGACGCCAGAAAATAGCACGGCGCCCGCAACGCCCGACCCCGGCGCGCAGTGCAACTCGGGGAAGAACAGGTAGGTCGCCGCATGAACCGCCCCGGCAGATTGGCCGAACAGGAAAATGCTGTCGGGATCGCCACCGTGCGCAGCGATATTGTCGCGCAACCACGCCACCATCGACCCGACATCTTCGCCGCCCGCCGGCCATTGATGATCCGGTGCAAGGCGGTAGGTCGCGTTCACGCCAACCATGCCGTTGCGCGCAAAATAGGTGGCGATATTGGCGTAAGCCATGTCCAGATTGTCGGGGTTAGAATTCTTGTGACCCCGCACAAAACCGCCGCCGTGGATAAAGACGACCACCGGCATGGGCTGCCCAGCAACGCCTTCAGGAACATGGATATCCAACAAATGGCGTGGATCGGATCCGTACCTCACATCCCGGACCACACCGACCCCCTCTCGCGGGGCGCCCGCGATCAGCGGATCGTAAAGCGCGAATGTTTGCGCGACGACGCTGGGGTCGAACACGTTCCCCATGGCACGGATCGCGTCGGCGATAGGCGTTGGCATGGCGGACATTCGTGCCTCCGAGGGGTTAGTGACTAAGTGGCGGGTTGTTCGATCTCTTGGGTCTTCCCGCGCTCGCGCCCGCGTCCTTCGATCCATGCGACGGTGATCGACATCATCGGCGGTACGATGGCCATTGTCAGCACGGCGGACAATGCCAGGCCGCCAACCACGACAGATCCAAGGCCACGGTAAAGTTCGGACCCTGCTCCGGGGAACATCACGAGCGGCAACATCCCGAAGACGCTCGTCAGCGTGGAACTAAAAATCGGTCTGATCCGATTTCGGGTAGCATCGGTGATGGCATCTTCGGGCGCCATCCCTTCTTTCCGAATGTTATGCAGCGTCTGATGCACGAGCAGGATCGCGTTATTCACGACGATGCCGATAAGAATGACAAACCCCAGCATCGTAAGCATATCGAGCGGCTGGATGACAAATCTGTTGAGCAACGCCAGGCCGCCCAATCCGCCTGCAGCCGCGACCGGCACCGACAACATGATGATCAATGGATAGATGAAGCTTTCGAACAAGACTGCCATGACCAAGAAGACGATGACCAACGCCAGCACCAAATCGATCGACAGTTCGTCCATAGTCTGCGTCAGCTTGTCGGCCGAGCCGGACAAGTTGAACGCGACGCCCGCCGGCAAGCCTTCCGCTTGCATCGGCGCCAGAACCTGTTCGTTGATAATATCGATCGCTTCTTGCAACGGCATCGTTCGTGCCGGAGACACCTGCAACGTCACGGTGCGGGCGCGTTCCACCCGGCGAATCTCGGTCGGGCCCGAGGTCACGATCACATCCGCAAGGCTCTCGACCGGGACGATACGGCCACCCCGAGTGACGACCGGCAACGCGCCGATGGCTTGGGTCTCTTCGCGTAGGGGCGCACTACCTGCCAGCGTCAGATCGATTCGCTTGCCGCCGAAATTGATCTCTGCAACACGCAGCCCGTCGTTGAAGGCATCGATGGTTTGCCCAAGATCCCGCGCCGTCAAACCATTGTCGGCGAGGCGAAGCCGGTCCGGCACCACCCGAACTTCGGGCGCGCCGAATTCCAATCCCGGGCGGGGCCGCGTACGGTGGCCCTGGCTTTGCGGAAGGACCTGCTGAACCCGGTCGTAGGCGTTCTGCGCAACGTCGAAGAGGACCTTGAGATCCGCCCCGGAAATATCGATGTCGATCGACCGCCCGCCGCCAACGGATCGGCCAAACAAAGACGGTTGGAACAAGAATGCGAGTGTGCCGGGTTCGTCGCGCGCCGGTCTTTGCAAAAGCGGAATGATCTCCCCCGCACGACTTTCGTCAACGGTCGTCCCGCCGACAAAAGCGCGGCCTTGCAGGGCGATCGAAAAGTAGTTTTTAAGGGCCGGGACACCGTTGATTTCAAGAACGTTCGGGTCAGCCCCCTCGGCCCAGTAATTGCGGGTACCGTCTTCGATCAAGTCGGTGATTGCCTCGGTCGTCCGTAGGTTATAGCCCGACGGCGGCGTCACAAATCCGAAGACGAAGTTGCGATTACCAGTCGGCAGATAGTCGACCTTAGGAAGCACGCTGATCGAAATTGCGATCGCGGCACCGGTAATGCCGACGATAACGCCCACAGCCACGGCCTTCCGGCGAACCACGAGGCGCGAGAACCAGACCCAGAACGCCGTGAAGGCCCGGCCGAAATGATCGATACCCGGCAGCGGGAACGTTTTCTCGCGCTCGGCGACACCCCCTGCGAGCATTCTGTTGGCAAGCGCCGGGATAAGCGTCACCGAAACAAGCAGCGATAGCGTCACCGACACCGAGATCGCGACGGCGATGTCGCGGAACAGCTGCCCTGCTTCAAGGGTCATCACCAGGATCGGAATGAACACCATCACGGTGGTCAACGCCGATACCAGCACAGCCGGCCAGACCTGTGCGGCACCCTCGTATGCCGCTTTGTGAGCCGGATAGCCCTTTTGCCGCAACCGGTAAATGTTTTCCAACACGACGATCGCTGCGTCGACCACCATACCGACGGCAAAGGCGATCCCCGCTAAACTGATGACGTTGAGCGATCGTCCGAGTATCGCCATCGCGACGAACGAGCCGATCACCGAGACCGGAATCGAAAGCGCAACGACAAGGGTTGGGCGCCACGAGCGCAGGAAAATTAAAAGTATGACGACCGCGAGCAAGCCGCCGATCACAACATTCTGCAGCACAAGATTGATCGCCGACTTGATGTAATCGGTCTCATCGAAGATCTGGGTGACAAAAAGTCCGGCTTCCTTGAGCGGCCCTTCGGAAAGCTCGCGCACCTTCGCGCGAATTCGGTCCATCGTCTCGATGATGTTTGCGCCCTGTTGACCCGTGATGCTCAAGGTCATCGACGGGGCTCCCATCGTCTTGGAAACCGCGTTCCGCTCTTTGAACTGGACGAACACATCGGCGATATCGCCCAGCGAAACGCGCCCGACCCCGCTGCCGTCAGACTCGCTGCGCAGCAGCATGGATTGCACTTGCGCGACGGTCGTGAAATCGCCCTCGGTCCGGACGATATATCGGCGCTTTCCCTCGTCAACATCGCCGCCGGTAATCGAAGCATTCGCGGTGCGCAGTCGGCTAACCACGTCGTTGACCGTCAACGCGTAGCGCGAGAGCCGCTCAGGATCGATTTCGATCCGCATCTCCTGTTCGGTCGCGCCCCAGACGTTGACACCTGCGACGCCGTCGACCCGTTCGATACCGTCCTGCACGACATCCTGGAGAAAGGCCGAGTAACTCGTCAGGTCTCTCGTGTTGCCTTCCACCCGTCGCAGCGTGAACCAGGCAATCGAGTTATCCTCGGTCCCGAACGTGCTGAGGGTCGGCTCGTCGGCCTCCTCCGGATAGCCGCTTACGCGGTCCAAGCGGTTGGCAACGAGAAGGAGCGAGCGATTGAGGTCGGCATCGGGCGAGAATTCCAGTTCGACGTTGCCTTGATTGTTCCTGGCGTTGGACTCCATGCGCTGGAGCCCCTCGATCCCCTTCAGAACCTCTTCTTGCCGGTTGATCACCTCGCGCTCGATTTCCGCCGGCGCCGCGCCCGGCCAGTTCGTCGTCACCCGGATGACGGGTTGGCGCACGTCGGGAGCCATCTGGATCGGAATGCGATCGAGCGACACCCACCCGAACAGGACGATCATGACCACAGCGGCCAACACCGCGATGGGCCGCTGAATAGAGAGTTGGATGATGTTCATTTAGTTGGTTCTCGACCCCGACAACCCGCCACTGGTTTCCCCACCGCCGGTTTCGCTAACCACCCGCACGGCAGCGCCCGACGACAGTTGCTCGTTGCCCCGAACGACAACGCGTTCCCCCGGTCGCAGCCCTCGAATGACGGTAAAACGTTGACCGACGGCCTCGCCCAGCGTGACGTCCCTGCGCTCGACGCGGCCATTTGACACGACGAACACCAGCGGCCGCCCTTCGTCTCGGGTGACTGCGTCCTTGTGCACCGTTGTGACACTTGCTTGCCCGCCGATGGGAACCTCGACCGTGACGCTTTGGTTAAGCGCGGGCTGCTTCAGGAGATCCTTGAAAGCCGGCGTTAATCGGACGGTGCGGGTGCGGGTCAGAGGGTTTTCGACCGGAACGACGGCGCGCACGACCGCGGTGTGCTGCGACCCGTCATCCAACGCGATCCGGAACTCGGCGCCGGGCTTCACACCGCCGAGTCGGTTGGTTGGGACCTGAACCTCGATTTCCAGTGCCGCTTGATTCACCAATCGAACCACCGGCGCCCCCACGCTTACAAACGAACCGACCTCGGTGCTTTTTTCGGTGACGATGCCGTCGTAGGGGGCACGAACGACGGCATCCCGAAGGTCGATGTTCGCCCGGTTCAGTTGTTCGACGGCTTGCGCGAGTTCGGCCTTTCGATTGTTGAGATTGCCGTCTCTGATGACAACGTCCTGTATGACGTCGTCCCGCCGTTTCTGCGAAACGGCGGAAGACCCCTCAAGGTTTTCGATACGCGCGCGTTCTTGCCTAGATTTCTCCAACTCGGCTTCGGCGATAACCACCATCGCCTGTTTCTGGTCGACCATCGCCAGATTGCGATCGGTCTCGGACTGCAGCCGCGCCGTGGAAACCTCCACCAGGACATCGCCCCGTTTCACGCGGTCGCCGACCTGGACCCGAATGGTGTCGATCGGTCCCGATACGCGGGCCGCGACCGGACCGGCCTGCTGCGCGACCAAGGCACCAATCACCGATGTAGTCTGACTTAGGTCCTCTTCGATCACGGCGTCCACGACAACGGCCGCACCGTTCCCGCCACCGCCAAAAAAAGCAGCAAGTTCGGTCCCGTCGATCCCGCCGCTTTTGTCGCTGTCGATGACGGCAAAATTCGAGGCAAGGGGTCCCCGCGCTTCATCGCGATCGATGACGCCATTCCCATTCGTATCCATCGCCCGCGCGCGTTCGGGGAGTTCCTGGCCCATGGCCGACGACCATCCGAGGATGAGGGAAAACCCAACGGCCAAGCCGAGGCCGACAATCGCCCCACCAGACGTCCTAATTTTCATCGACCAAAGACCTTTTCCTCAAAGCTGGCGACAACACGAACGAAGCGGAGCGATTCCGTCGTCGGCGACGGTCGCGCGTCAATCCCTTTGCGTCAGCGGATCACCGTAGCGCGGCAAGAACCTTGGCGTCATTCTGAATCTGGCTGAATCCGGCGCAAGCGAGACCTCGCACGAAGGCGTGATCCACAGTATCCCGACGGTTACGGCGATCATGGCGCCGGGACCGTCATCCCACTAGGCTCGCGGCATTCGATCTTGGGAGGACACATGGCGCAAGAGAACAACCAAAGCGTCCTGAGGCGCGCGACACTATTCGTGCGCGACATGGACCGGTCGATCGCGTTTTATGGCGACGTCTTCGGCCTGGAAATCTATATCGACCGGGAAATGCCTCTGTCCGTCGTCCCAAGCTTTCCGGTCGGACCGGCGGGCCGAGGCGGGGCGATGCGTTTTGTCATGATGCGCGGGTGGGACCCGTTAATCGGGATGATTGGCCTGATAGAGGTCAAGGATCCGCCGCTTGGTGATAACCCTCCGCCCTCCGGGCGCCTCGGCTATGGCAATGCGGCGTTGGTGCTGGAGACCCGCGACGTCCAGGCGGTCGCCACGACCATCGACTCGTTCGGCGGCTCCATCCTGATGCCGCCGACCGAGGGCCGGAACCTCGGCGACGCCGAAGGCAACTTCATTCCCGCGCTCGTGATGATGGCGACCGATCCAGATGGACAGTTTCTGGAAATCTTCCAGGCCCTGTAACCATCGGCTTTTTTGCAACCCTATTGGGCCCCCGTGGGGTAATAACCGGGATGCTCGGAAACATGCGTGTCTAATCCGGCCCACCAGGGCCCCAGCCTCCGGGTTTCGACTCTCGCCGCCTACGGGCTGCCGAGCCTGCCGTCGACCATCCTGACGTTCCCGCTGTTCGTTCTGCTGCCCACCTACTACGCGCAGGATCTAGGCATGGGCCTGGGCATAGTCGGGGCGATTCTGCTGGGATCGCGAATCTGGGACGCAGTCACCGACCCCTTGGTCGGAATTCTCAGCGATCACATCAACACGCCCTGGGGTCGGCGCCGTCCCTGGATCGTCGCCGGCACACCGATCGCCTTGATCAGCGCCTGGTTTCTCTTGGTTCCAGGCGGCCCGGTCGGCTGGGGTTACATGCTCGGATGGACAATCGCGCTGTATCTCGGCGGCACCATGATCCTTATCCCTTACAACGCCTGGGGGGCCGAGATTTCGGGCCATTATCACGAACGCGCGCGGGTTACGTCCTTTCGTGAGATCTTCGTGCTCATCGGCGGCATCACCGCCGCGGTTCTAGCCGCCGCGCTCCAGGCCGACCGCGGCGAAGCGCTCAGAGTCACGGCGCTGATCGTGATCGTGACGCTGCCGCTCGCCGTCGCCGTTGCGGTCTCGGTCGTGCCGGACCGGCCGGTATTGCTCGAACGACGATTGACCGTCGCGCGCGCCGTCGCCGTCTTGCGGACCAACAGACCGTTCCAGCGCCTATTGGCGGCATTCTTCCTCAACAGCATGGCGAATGGTTTTCCGATCACGCTGTTCCTCCTGTTTGTCGAGCACAAGCTGCGCGCCGACGACACGCTGATCAGCTGGATTCTCGGCGTCTATTTCGCGCTGGCGTTACTCAGTGTGCCGTTCTGGCTGGTCCTGACGAAACGGTTCGGAAAGCATCGCGTGTGGATCGGCGCCATGCTGCTGGTGTGCGCCTTCTTCATCTGGGTCCCATTCCTAGGCGAGGGCGACGGCTGGTGGTTGCTGGCGATCTCCGTCTTTACCGGATTCGGTCTCGGCGCGGACCTCGTGCTGCCCCCCGCCATGCAAGCCGACGTCGTCGACCTGGATGAGCTGCGGCACCGCGAAAAACGCACCGGAATTTTCTTCGCGATTTGGTCGATCGCGCTCAAACTCTCATTGGCGCTTGCCGCCGGGATTGCATTTCCAATCCTCGAACTGGTCGACTTTCAGCGCATTGCCGGCGACAACGGACCCGTCGCACTCCTCACTCTCGCGATCCTTTACGCCATCGTGCCGGTCGCCTTCAAACTGGCGTCGATCGCGTTGATGTGGCGTTATCCGATCTCCTCGGCGAAGCAGGCACAGATCCGCCGCCTCATCTTGGCAAAAGACCGTCGAGAGAGCACGGCGGCTAGGCGGGCCGCAACGCCAACCGGTGTCGTATCTTTCGCAGAATGAAGCCGAGGACCGGCACGTGCTCGTAAAGCTGCGACGCCACGTCCCAATGGTCGAGGTGCGCGCTTACCCGTCCGGCGGCATCGAAATGCACCTCCGTCATGCCG
>CAYGKG010000003.1:0-70291 GCA_964350495.1 uncultured Alphaproteobacteria bacterium | reverse complement strand
TCAGCCCCGCGGGGCTGACCACGGTGATCCCACCTGCGTGAATCGCATAGAACGGGCCCTTGGCGATCTTGCGGAACATGCGGAGGCGGCCGAGTTCCTTGTCCGTGCCGCTATCGACCGCGGCGTTATAGGCTTTGACGGTCGCCTCCAGGTTGGCTGCGTTGACGCCCATCTGCTGGGCCAAGCCGCCCAAGGTGTCGGCCTTGCTGTAGTGCGGATGGTTGCCGAACTTCTCGTGCATTTTGGGGTCGAGCGGGTTCAGCGCCGGCGCGTTCTGGCGAATGCCCTCGTCGAAGACGATGAACATCTGCTGGTTCTTTTGCGCCAAAAGCGCGTGTTCGCGGTGATCGACGCTGGGATGATCCTCGCGCACGAAGCGTTTACCGTCGGTGTTGACGTAGATCTCCCAGGGCTCGCGGGTCTGCGGCGAGAACTGCATGCCGAGCGCGGTCGAATAGGGATCGTTCGGATCGTTCAAGACGCCGGCAAAGGTGCACAGGAACGTATCGGCGCCGTCGACCTTGGCGCCGATCTTACGGGCCGCGAGCAAACCGTCGCCGCGCGAAAAGTCGTTGGTATAAGCCCGCAGCGGAATGTCGGGCGTCATTTCTTTCCACAAATCCGCGTTGTGGGCATAGCCGCCGGTGGTGATGACGACGTTACGGCCGTGCAGCGTGTCGCTCTTGCCGTCCTTCGTCTCGACCGTGACGCCGACGGCCGCGCCCGACGCGTCGGTCATGATACCGGTCATCCGGGTATTCAGGCGCAAATCGATCTTGCCGCTCGCGACCAGTTTGTCGTGGACCGGCTTGAGAACGTCGTGGATCGCCACCGCGGCGGTCTCGGCCCAGTAGTAGCGCTTGGTCAGATAGGGTTCGTGCGCGCCGCCCGCCACCGGCATGTGGGGGAAGGGTTCGTAGCCCAGTTCCTCCAGCCAATCGTAGGTCGCGCCGGCATTGTCGGTGGCGAGCTTACCCAGGGTCGGATCGATGGTGCCTTCGGCGATGCGCTGGGCGTCGTTGTAGTGATCCTGTGCGCTGTCTTCGATGCCGAGTTTCTTTTGCCGCTTGGTGCCGGCCGCGCTGATCTGTCCCGACGACAGAAACAGCGTACCGCCGATCTTGCTGTCGGCTTCGACCTGCAGGACCCGGGCGCCGCGTTCTGCCGCGCGAATGGCGGCCGGCAATCCGGCACTGCCCGCGCCGACAACAATAACGTCCCACTGATCGGACATGAAGATCTCCTCCCTTGTGGCGGCGCCGGTGTGGGCCGCTCTCGTTGATGTTATTCGGCGGCCTGGGCCGCCCGGTCCTCCCAGTTGAGGAGGCGTTGGCCGAGCAAGCGGCCGAAGGTCAGCGCTGGGGTTGCCATCATCCCGCCGCAAAACGAATCGCCCATGGTTTGCCCCGAGCCCAGCAATTCACCGGCGGCATACAGATTGGCGATCGGTTTGTTGTTCTTGTCGATGACCCGCAAATCCCCGTCGACCGCGAGGCCGACCGTGCTCGAAATCGACGTCCCCTGAACCCGGACCGCGTAGAACGGACCTTGCTTGATGGGCAGCGGACGATGGGTGCGTCCCATCGGATCGGCGGTGCCGTTCTCGATACCGGCGTTGTAGGCCGCGACCGTCGCGGCGAGACCCTTGGCGTCGATCCCGGCCGCCTTGGC
Organism: uncultured Alphaproteobacteria bacterium; assembly: GCA_964350495.1. Lineage (GTDB taxonomy): Bacteria > Pseudomonadota > Alphaproteobacteria > SHVP01 > SHVP01 > CALJDF01. The sequence continues at coordinate 68,620 of CAYGKG010000003.1, read as the reverse complement.
CAGGGCGGCCAACGTGTCTGCCTTGGCGAACATCGGGTGTGTCCCGAAGAACGCCATCTCTTGCTCTTTGGTCGTGTTGGCGAACTGCGGCGGCGAGGCCTTGGCGATCGCAGCGTCGTAGACGATCCAGCGGCGCAGATCGGGCTGCTTGAGCAACGCATGTTCGCGCACGTCCACGCTATCGACGTCTTCCTTGACGTAGCGCTCGCCGCGGACGTTGACGTGGATTTCCCACGGCGCCCGCACGTCGGGGTGGTGGATCGGTCGCACGGTGAGTTTGGCGGGGATCGTGTCGGCGTCGAGGACCGCGCCGTACCCGCACAAGTAATGTTCGTGGCCGCGCAACCAGCCGCCGACCGATTCGCCCAGACGCAAGCCCGCGCCCTGGGAATAGGGGTAGGCGCCGTCGAAATATTGTGGGACGCCGTTCAATTTCTCGAACATCTCGTTGCTCGACGAATAGCCGCCGCAGGCCAACACGACGTTGTGTCCGTGGATGGTTTCATCGCCGCCCGGCCCCTTGGTTTTGACGCCGACGACGCCCCCTTGCTTGTCGGTCACAAGGGCGGTGACTTCGGTGGATAGCTTTAGCGTAACCCGGCCCGCGTCGATTTGCGTTTGCAGCGGCCGGCGCAGCGTTTCGAGGATGGTCAAGCCGCCATCGACACCCCAGTAATAGCGTCGCTCGGCATAGGGTTCATGGGCGTGGCCCATCACGGGGTGTTCGTCGAGGGGGACGAATCCGTTGTCTTGCAACCAGTCGAAGGTTTCCGCGGCGTTGTCCACGGCGAGGCGCACCAGCGATTTGTCGGCGGTGTTCTTGCTGATTCGCATGATATCGTCGTAATGCGCATCGGTGGTGTCGCGCACCCCCTTCGCGGCTTGCAGGCGTGTGCCGGCTGCGCTGAGCTGGCCGGTCGATAGATGAAGTGTCCCGCCGACATCGGCCGCCGCGTCGATTATCAAGACCCGGGCGCCGCGCTCGGCGGCAAATGTTGCCGCCGGCATGCCCGCCGTGCCGCCGCCAACAACGATTACGTCCCACCGTTGGGTCATCGCCCACCTCCCCGATTTGTGGCCTTTGCCGGGCATCATAACCCAGATTGGGGGCTGCCCGTCACGCCTTCGATGGCGCGCGCCGATTCCACCGCCTCCTCGACCGCGAGGCGCGCGATCACGCGGTTGAGCTCCTGTTTGAAGGTCGGCGCGACCCCCAGGCCGAATCGCGCCACGAGGTCCGCATGCGTTTGCAGCAGGGATCCGGCGTGTCGGGCGATCTCAAGGGGCGGTTCAACCGGCGGGACCGGCAATAACATGGCATGGGCCTCCCGAGGCCTCTCGATGGGCGGACGCGCTCGGCCCCCTTCTCGGGCTCTTGACGGTTGTGGCCGGTCCTTCGGACCGGGGACTCTTTCTGAGGGAGGTTTCGCGCCGCTTCTAGCGCTCGATCTTCACCACGACGCGGCGATTGGCTTCCCGGTTTTCGGGAATGGGCTCGCCGGTGCTCCGATTGATCAACGGGGCGTTCCGGGGCGATTCGGTGTCGGCGAGGCCGACCGCGCGGAACCGCTTGGCGTCGAGGTTGCGCGACAGGAAGTACCGCACCACGGCGGAGGCACGGGCCGAGGACAATTCCCAGTTCGATGGGAACGTCGCGGTATTGATGGGAACGTCGTCGGTATGCCCTTCGACGATCACGTTGTAATTGGTGTTGCCGAACAGCGTGAGGTTTTGCGCGACGCGGTCCAGCAGCGGAAAGGCTTCGGGCAGGATCTCCGCCGAACCGGGGGCGAACATCTTGCCGCTCTGGAACTGAAACGTCAGACCGCGCGTCGTCGTATCGACCTGGGCTTGTTCGCCGGATTCGGCAGCGACCGAGTTCAGGTCTTTGCGCAGATCGGCGAAAGGACTCTGGACCTCCTGCCGCGATAGAGTCTCGACCATACCCTTGGTGACTTCTTCGAACTTCTCCGTGTTGGGTTCGGAGATCGAGAACATAATCACGAAGAACGCCATCAGCAGCGTGATGGCGTCGGCATAGGTGATGAGCCAATCGTCTTCGCTGGCGTCGGCTTGCTTAATCGGTGGCGGTGCGGCGGCCATGGGTTAGACTTCTACGCGGCCCGGCGCTGCTGTTGCTTGCGTTGCCCGCCGCCGGTGGCGCCGCCCTTTTTGTCGATCGAATAGTGAATCTCGGGATCGAGATAGCTGTTCATGCGATCTTGGATGTATCGCGGGCTGCGGTGCTCGGCGAGCATCGCGAATCCTTCGGTGACGAGGAAGTTGCGGAACCGCAAGATGCCCGCCTTCTGCTCGACTTTGCTCGCTGCGGGCGAGAACACCAACCGTTGCATGATCACGCCGTAAAGGGTGGTGATCAACGCCAAAGCCAACCCAGGCCCAAGGCCGGCGGGATCGGACACGAGTTTTTGCAAAATGATGATCAACCCGATCAACGTGCCGATCATCCCAAACGCCGGCGACACCGATGCCAGCGTTTTCAGGATGTTTGCGCTGACTAGCTTGCGCTGCATGGTGCCCTCGGCGGCGGCCGACAACATGCCGCGCACTTCGTCGCCCGAATAACCGGTAATCACCAGCTCGACGCCGTAGTTGAGGAAGTGGTCCTGTTGCTTCGCCGATTTGATTTCCCGTTCCAGGGCCAAGATGCCGTGTTTCTTGACGAGGTAGCCCCAGCGGATGATCTTGCCGGTTTCGACGGTCAGCATCGCCCGGTTGATCTTCTCCTTGACCAGGAGTTGGCCGATTTCCTTGATCGATAGAATAACATACCGGGCCTGATAGCCGATGAATCCGGCCGCCAGCGTCCCGCCGATCACGATCATGGCGCTGGGCAAGCTGAGAAAGGCCGTCGCGCTGCCGCCCGAAATGACGATGGCGCCCGCGACCAATCCCAAGCCGAACAGCAGGCCGATGATTGTTGGTATCGACATTAGCGAACCCCCGACATCTGCGTCTTTCGCCGTTAAACGAGGATCGAACTATAGCGCAACAACCCGTTGCGCAGGAACGCTTTTATGCCAGGGAACGGGCCGAACCCTCCGGAATCCGCTCCCGATGACCGGTTTCCGGAGGCTTCGTTGGTTAACGCAGTGCGCTAATAGCGATAGTGCTCGGGCTTGTAGGGGCCTTCTTTGTTGAGGCTAAGGTACTTGGCCTGCTTGTCGTTGAGGACCGATAGGCGGGCGCCGAGCTTCTTGAGGTGCAGCGCCGCGACCTTTTCGTCCAACTCCTTGGACAACACATAGACCTTCTTTTGGTAGGCGCCGGTGTTGTTCCAAAGCTCGTTCTGCGCCAGCACCTGGTTGGTGAACGAGGCGCTCATCACGAAGCTGGGGTGCCCCATCGCGTTGCCGAGGTTCACCAAACGTCCCTTGGACAGGATGATCAGTTTCTTGCCGTCGGGGAACTCGACCTCGTCGACCTGCGGTTTGATTTCGTCCCATTTGAAGTTCTTGAGGGCGTTGATCTGGATCTCGGAATCGAAGTGTCCGATGTTGCAGACAATCGCGTGGTCTTTCATATCCCGCATGTGATCGAGCGTGATGACGTCGAGATTGCCCGTCGCCGTGACAAAGATATCGCCCTGCGGCGCGGCATCTTCCATGGTCACGACCTCGTATCCCTCCATCGCGGCCTGCAGCGCGCAAATCGGATCGATTTCGGTGACCAGGACGCGACACCCGGCGCTGCGTAGCGACTGCGCGGATCCCTTACCGGTGTCGCCGTAGCCGGCGACGACGGCGACCTTGCCGGCCATCATCACATCGGTGCCGCGGCGAATGCCGTCGACAAGGCTTTCGCGACAGCCATAGAGGTTGTCGAACTTCGATTTGGTGACGGAATCGTTGACATTGATGGCCGGGAACAGGAGCGTCCCTTTCTTCTCCATCTCGTAAAGCCGGTGCACACCGGTGGTCGTTTCTTCGGTGACGCCGCGGATCGCGTCGCCCAGAGCGGTGTACCAGCCCGGTTTCTTCGCCATCCGGTTCTTGATCGACGCGAACAGAACCTCTTCTTCCTCGTTGCCCGGGTTGTTCAGCACCGAGGCATCCTTTTCGGCCTCACGGCCTAGGTGCACCAGGATGGTGGCATCGCCTCCATCATCGAGAATCATGTTGGGCATGCCGCCGTCGCCCCATTCGAAAATCTTGTTCACATATTCCCAGTATTCCTCGAGCGTTTCGCCCTTCTCGGCAAAAACCGGGATCCCCTTCGCCGCGATCGCGGCGGCGGCATGGTCTTGGGTCGAGTAGATGTTGCACGAGGACCACCGTACGTCGGCGCCAAGTTCGACCAGGGTTTCGATCAGAACGCCGGTCTGCACCGTCATGTGGATGCTCCCGGCGATCCGGGCGCCTTTGAGGGGTTTCTGGGCCCCGTATTCTTCGCGTAGGGCCATCAGCCCCGGCATCTCGATTTCGGCGATCGTCAGTTCCTTGCGGCCCCAATCGGCGAGGGACATGTCCTTGACTTTGTAATCGGTGAATTTGGTCATTTTGGCTCCGGCGCGGCGGCCCGTCCGTGGGGGAATCCACGGCCACAGGGCGTATCTTCGGGAAGATGATGGCGCTACATAGCAAGAAAGACAGGGGAAATAAAGATATCTTTATATCGTGATCTTCATTTGGCCTCATCGAAGCGATTTCTCACCAGTGCGCCGAGCGCTGCAAGAGCCTCCGGCGCGTCGCGGCCCTTGGCGGCGAGTGTGATCGACGATCCGAGGCCGGCGACCAAGAGAAGGAGGCCCATAATGGAGCGGGCGGGCACCGTGTGTTCGTCCTTGGAAACGGTGAGGTCGGCCTCGAACTGGTTGGCAACGGTCACCAGCCGGGCCGCGGCCCGCGCATGCAGGCCCCGTTCATTGACGATCTCCAGTTCCTCGACAAGCCAGTCGTCGGTCTCGGGCATCGGTTACGCGACACCGACGCGTTTGATGTGGGCGCGGCCGGTTTGTTCGACTGCATCGGCAACCCGCGCGACATCGCCGCCCTCGCGGGTCGTCAAAAGCTTTAGAAGCATGGGGAGATTGAGGCCCGCGATGACCTCGACATTCGGACTCCGCATCTCGGCTACCGCTAGGTTGCACGGTGTGCCGCCCATCATGTCGGCGACGATGATGACCCCCGCGCCGCGGTCGACCTGGGTCACCGCCTCATGGATCCGGTTGCCGCACTCGCCGACTTCACTGTTCCAGTCCAGGCAAACGGCTGCGATGTTTTTCTGCGGCCCGACAACGTGCTCGGCGGCCGCGACGAATTCGCGACTGAGCGCACCTTGCGAAACGACCACGACGCCGATCATCGCGACACGTCGCGGTGCCGCCGATTGATCGCGTGCCCGTTGTTCTCCAGGCGCGTTGCGAGTTGCTCGGCAACGTAGACCGACCGGTGTTGGCCCCCGGTACATCCGATTGCAACGGTAAGGTAGGTTTTGCCTTCGCGGGCAAAGCGTGGCAACAGGTCGATCAAGAGGTTTTCCACTGTCGTCAGAAACTCTGTGGCCGCGGGGTCGGCCTCGATATACGCGGCGACGTCACTGTCCATCCCAGATTTCGGCTTTAAGTTCTCGACGTAGTGGGGATTACGCAGGAATCGGACATCGAACACAAGATCGGCCTCGCGCGGCAACCCTTTGCGGTACGAAAAGGATACCACCGTGGCGGTCAAGGCTGGGCCTTCGGCCAATTTGAAATGCCCGGACAGCACCTCGCGCAGGTCGCCCGCGATCATTGCCGAGGTGTCGACGACGAGGTCGGCGTGCTCCCGTAGGCCACCGATCATGTCGCGTTCCATGCGAATGCCGTCGAGAACGGGTCTGTCCTCGGCGAGCGGGTGGCGCCGCCGGGTCTCGGTGTAGCGGCGCGACAGCACCTCATCGTCGCAATCCAAGAAAAGAAGTGAGACCTCCATGTCTGGGCGGTCGCGCAGGGGTGCAATGCGTTCGACGAAGTGTTCGACATCGAAATCGCGGGTTCGGATATCGATGCCGGCGGCGATCGCACCGTGGCGGGTGAGGAGCGTCGATGGGTCTGCGGCGAGAAATCCGATCAGCAGGTTCAATGGAATGTTGTCCATTGCCTCGTAGCCGGCGTCTTCGAGCAGCTTCAACGCGGTGGACCGCCCGGCGCCGGAGATACCGGTAACAAGAAGAACGCGCAGTTTCGGCGTATCCGATACCTCGGGGCTCATGTGGTTTTGGTCAGGCATCGTTGAGCGCGTGGGCGCTGCGACCGCTAGCGCTCCAGGTCCTAAGTGCCAACCGGATCTTTGCAGGTGAGGACGCCTCGAAGGGAGCGAGCGCGACGAGCGGGACATCTATGGTGTCGAGGCGGCACGTCGTGCGGTGCGGCAAACGGGCGACATCCGCACTGGGCCCGAGATCGGCCACCAAGGTAACCCGAGCGCGCGGCGAAATTTTTGCGTCCTCAAGTTCAAAAATGCCGAGGCCGCGGACTTCGATTTTACCGGACAGTTGAGGCGGTGCCGAGGCGATGAGTTCGCCGCGAACTGCCGCCAGCTGAACTTGGTCGTCCGCTACAAGTTTCGCGCCTTCGTCGATGAGTCGCAGCGCCAAGTCGGACTTTCCTGCAGCAGGGCTGCCGCGAAGCAAAATCGCGGCGCCGCCGATATCGACACACGTTGCATGGACGACAATCATGGCGAGCGGAGCGTGCGCTTGGTATCAGTTCGAGTCAACGGCGGGATCCAGTGCGGGGAGCGTGATCGTGACCCGCGCACCGCACGGGCTGCCATTGTCGCCAACGCGGTTGGTCGCCGCAATGGTGCCGCGATGGGCATCGATGATTTGCCGAGAGATACTTAAGCCGAGACCAGAGTGTGTGCCGAACGCCTCGCCCTCCGGGCGCTGAGTATAGAAGCGCTCGAAAACCCGGTCCATGTGCTCGGGGGGAAAGCCTGGTCCGTCGTCCTCACAGGCGATCTCTAGGTTTCTAGCGGTCCGTCCCAGCGACAGCGCGATGGTCGCCCCCGGCGGGCTGAACGATCGAGCATTGCCGACGACATTGCGCATGACCTGACCCAAGCGGTCTTCGATGCCAAGAACAAAGAAGGGTCCGTCCCCGTCGATTCGTAGACGAAACCCGGCTTCGCCAGGCTTTCCCGTCGTCTGGTGTATTTCGACGATGGTTTCCAATAGGCGCCGCAGATTGACCGGCGCCATATGCGTTCTAGACAGCTCCGCGTCGAGACGCGACGCGTCCGAAATATCGCTTAACAGCCGATCGATGCGGCCGACGTCGTCGCGCACGATGTCGAGGAGTTGTTGCCGCTGGGCATCGTCGCGCGCCTTGTCCAGCGCTTCCACCGCGCTTCGCAAACTGGTCAACGGATTTTTGATTTCGTGGGCGACGTCGGCGGCAAAGGATTCGATCGCGTCGAGGCGCTTGTAGAGCGTCGATGTCATATCGCGCAGTGCGCCGGACAACTCGCCGATTTCGTCCGATCGATAGGTGAAGTCGGGGATCTCGGTTTCACGACCGGGTCCGCCGCGCACCCGCTCGGCGGCGGCAGCAAGCCGCTTTACCGGCCGTGCGATGGTCCCGGCGAGGTACAGCGACAACAGTACGGTGATGGCAAACGCAAACCCGGAGACCTGGAGGATGGCCAGGCGGAACTCGCGGACCCGCGCGTCGATATCGGCGGTGTCGGCCGTCAGCATCAAGGCGCCGAGCACCCGTTTGAACGATTGGATCGGCAACGCGACGGACAAGACAACTTCGCCGCTGCGCGCCCGTTGCGCCGAGCCGAACTCGCCGGCCAAGGCATTCGCGACTTCATGGTAGTCGTGGCCGGCTTGGTCGCCGCGTTCGATGTAGGCTGGCAAGCGAGGTCCGCCGGTGATCGCCCGCCAAAGGTCGCCGGTGGCTTCATAGGTCTTTTCGGCAAAAGAAAGGTCGGCGACCGGCGGCAAAATCGCGAACTCCACCTCACGTCCCGCTTCGAGAAGGCTGCGGCTATCGGCGATCAGGGTTCCGGCCGGATCGAAGACGCGCGCGCGCTCTTCGGTTGGTTCGATTAGCCGACGCAGGAGTTGTCGCGTGGCGGCGGGATCCAACGTGGGGCCGAGCGGTTGGGGTTCCAGCGCCGATTCGCCCAGTGCGCCGGCGATGATCTCGCCCTCGGTGCGCAGACTTTGAATTTTTGCCTCAACCAAACCGTCGCGGAATTCGTCGACGTAAAAGAGTCCGAACACAAGCAGCATCAAGGCGAGCAGGTTGAGAGCTAGAATCCGCGTAGTGATCGAGCCCAGCCGCCGTCGTACACGCGTGTTCGACCGTCGGTTGGCCGGACGGCGGTTTGTCACGAACGCGAGGCCTGCAGCGCGTTCTCCGGGTTGCGATTGGCGGCGCCATGCACCCATGCCGCGCTATTTCTCGCGAAACCGATAGCCCAGACCATAGAGGGTCTCAATTGAATCGAACTCGACGTCGACATCGCGGAATTTCTTGCGCAATCGCTTGATGTGGCTGTCGATGGTCCGGTCGTCAACGTAGATCTGGTCGTCATACGCTACGTCCATGAGCTGGTCGCGGCTTTTCACGTGGCCAGGGCGGTTCGCCAACGCTTGGAGAATGAGGAATTCGGTCACCGTGAGGCGAACCTCCTGATCGCGCCAGGCGCAGGCGTGGCGCGCGGGGTCCATCGTCAGCGGTCCCCGGGCAATCAGGTTGCCGGCACCGGATTCTGCCCCACCTTTTGGCGGCACCGGGTCAGCCCGGCGCAGAACTGCCCGGACTCGCTCGAGCAACAGTCGTTGGGAGAACGGTTTGCGAATGTAGTCGTCCGCCCCCATCTTGAGACCGAGCACTTCGTCGATTTCGTCGTCCTTCGAGGTCAAGAAAATTGCCGGCGTCGCGCTGGTTCGCCGCAGACGGCTCAGAAGTTCATGGCCGTCCATCCGTGGCATCTTGATATCGAGAATCACCAAATCGGCCGGTTTTCGGCTCAGGCCTTCGAGGGCCTCTTGACCGTCGGCATAGGTGTCCACCGTAAATCCCTCGGCGGCGAGCGCGATGGAAACGGAGGTCAGAATGTTCTTGTCGTCGTCGACGAGTGCGATTGTCGCAGCCACGTGCGTCCCCGGCCCAATAGGAGAAAGGCTCTCTGTGTGACCGAATCTAGGCATTAGTAGGGCGAATTACCATGAAGGCGCCCGATTGGCGCAATAAAGTCGGCCCTGGGACGCCGATTGGATGGATGCGGTGTCTGTCCGTGCGGCTCTAGGCGAGGACGTCGAGGAAATGTCGATCGACAACGATCCGGTCGCGGTCGCGCGCCGCACGATTCGCGGAGCGCTGACCGGCGCCCTCGCGACGCTTTCCCGACCGCCCGGGTCGGGCGCGCCCTATGCGTCGCTGGTTCTGGTCGCAACCCAGAGCGACGGTCGGCCGGTAATGCTGTTGTCGAGCCTCGCCGAGCATACTCAGAATGTTTTTGCCGACGGGCGGGCCAGCCTTCTCTTTGACGGTACCGTCGGGTTGCCGAATCCGTTGACCGGCGCACGGGTAACGGTGCAGGGGACGCTCGCCGCAACAACCGATGAGCACGCACGGTCGCGCTACCTCGCGCGCCACCCCGATGCAAACGACTACATCGCCTTCGCCGACTTTGGGCTGTTCCGCTTCGAGCCGACGCGCGCGCACCTTGTCGCCGGTTTCGGTGTCATTCGCTGGTACGAGTGGGGCGATCTTGCGACGCCCGTGGCGCCTGCGGACGAGATCGTTACTGCCGAGGCGGCAATCCTCGATCACATGAATACCGATCATGCCGGTGCAGTGGCGACCCTCGCCGCTGCGGCCGGCGGCGAACCGGGGGTGTGGGTCATGACGGGGTGCGATCCGGACGGCTGCGATCTGCGCAAGGGCGCCGCTGCCTGCCGGATCGATTTCGCCGAACGGGTTTACACCCGGGACTGCGTCCGCCGGGAATTGGTCCGGCTGACCGGCGCCGCGCAAAAGTCCTGATTTATCCCCAACCAATTGGGCGGTGAGCGGGCCTAACCGGTTGCGCCCGATTCCTGGGCTATCTACGGTTGGGCAACCCATGAAAAGGCGCAGGAGGTCCGGGTGCGGCGCAGTCTTGAGGATATCGGCATTCGAAATACCGGGACGGTCCATTGGAACCTCGCGGCACCGCGCCTTTATGAAGAAGCGATCCTGCGCCGTGAGGCCAAGTTGGCGGCGGGCGGCGCGTTGGTCGTTCTGACCGGCGAACACACCGGCCGGTCCGCCCAGGACAAATTCATCGTCCGCGAGCCGGAAAACGAAGGGAACATCTGGTGGGGCGCGGTCAACAAAGACATCGACATCGCGCACTACACGACGTTGCGCCATCGAATGCTCGCCTACCTGCAAGGCCGCGACCTCTTCGTCCAAGACTGCTGGGCGGGTGCCGATTCCCGGTATCGCCTGGGGGTGCGGATAGTGACCGAGGCGGCCTGGCACAATCTATTTGCGCAGAACATGTTCATCGCGCCGACCGCCGACGAACTGGCTGCCTTCACGCCGCAGTTCACGATCATCCAGGCGCCGGGTTTCGAGGCCGATCCGGCGATCGACGGCACCCGGAGCGGGACGTTCATCATCGTCAATTTTGCCGATAGGACGGTTCTGATCGGCGGGACGTCCTACGCCGGCGAAATCAAGAAATCGGTGTTCTCGATCTTGAACTACCTGTTGCCGGATCGCAGCGTTTTGCCGATGCATTGTTCCGTCAACGTTGGCGGGCAGGGCGACTCAGCGATCTTCTTCGGTCTATCGGGGACCGGAAAGACGACCCTTTCCGCCGATCCCAACCGCCGCTTGGTCGGGGATGACGAGCATGGCTGGAGCGACAACGGACTGTTCAACTTCGAAGGGGGTTGCTACGCCAAGGTGATTCGCCTGAGCCCCGAGGCAGAGCCCGAAATCTATGCAACGACCGGGCGCTTCGGGACCGTCTTGGAGAACGTCGCGGTCGACGACGTGACGCGCGCGCTCGATCTCGACAGCGCGCACTACACCGAGAACACCCGCGCTTCGTATCCGATCGATTTCATTCCAAACACGATCGAGGCCGGCACCGCCGGTCACCCGCGTCACGTCATCATGCTGACCGCCGATGCCTTCGGCGTTCTACCGCCGATTTCCCGACTAACCCCGGAACAGGCGATGTATCACTTCCTGTCGGGCTATACCGCGAAGGTGGCAGGTACCGAGAAGGGCCTCGGCAACGAACCTCAAGCGACGTTCTCGACCTGCTTCGGGGCGCCCTTCATGCCGCGCCATCCCTCGGTGTATGCCAAGCTGCTGGGCGAGAAAATCGTCTCCCAAGGCGTCACCTGTTGGCTGGTGAACACCGGGTGGACCGGGGGTGCCTACGGCGTGGGCGAACGGATGTCGATCAAGTACACCCGCGCGCTGCTCAATGCCGCGCTGCACGGCGGTCTCGACTCGGTGCCGTTTGTCGTGGATCCGCACTTCGGCCTCAGCGTCCCGCAATCCTGTCAGGGAGTGCCGGCCGACGTCCTCAACCCGCGCGGTACCTGGTCCGACAAAGCTGCCTACGATACGACGGCGGCGGGTCTTGTCGGTCGTTTCCAACAGAATTTCGTTCAGTTCGAGTCGTACGTCGAAAGTGACATCCGCGCGGCTGCGCCGCGCGCGGCTGCCTAGCGACCGCGCTCGGGCGGTCGACGAAACGCGCTGACCGGTGGGCGCCGCCGGCGTCGGCACCGGGGAGACCTGTTATTCACGTTCGCCTTGTCGATCTCGCCGCAACCGAAGCGTTTGCCGCCAAACTCGGGCGGTTTGTGCGCCGCGGCGATTTCGTCGCGCTGCGCGGCGAACTTGGTGTCGGCAAGACGGTCGTTGCACGACAGGTCATCCGCACGATCGCCGGTTCGCCGACCGAGGAGATCGCCAGCCCAACGTTCAACTTGGTGTTGGTGTACGGCTATCCCCACATGATCGTTTGGCATTTCGATCTTTACCGGATCAACGCGCCCGAAGAGACCTGGGAGTTGGGTCTCGAGGATGCGTTGGCCGAGGGGGTTGCACTCGTAGAATGGCCGGAGCGTTTGGGGCCCTATCTTCCCGAAGACCGCATCGACATTGTCCTTCGCTATGACGGTGCGGGGCGCGTCGCCGAAATATCGGGGAGCGGTGTGCAGACAGGTCGCGTGGAAGCCGAGGATTGGTCGTCGTGAGTCCGCGCGAACGAGCCGCCGCGCAATTCCTTGCAAAGGCGGGGTGGGGCGACGCGCGAATCGAACCGCTCAGCGGCGATGCGTCCTTTCGCCGGTACTTCCGGGTAGAGGATGCCGCGCGGGCCGCAATTCTGATGGACGCCCCGCCGGGTCGGGAGGATGTGCGCCCGTTCCTGCGTGTGGGCGCGGCGCTCCACGGTTTCGGCTATAGCGCCCCGGCGGTCTTTGCAGCGGACCCTGAGTTGGGGTTTCTGCTGCTCGAAGACCTGGGCGACGATCTTTACAATCGTGTGCTCGGGCGCGGGGCGTCCGAAGCGGATCTCTACGCCGCCGCGATTGCCGTGCTCCGCGATCTCCACGGACGGGAGGTGCCGGCGGAAACGCCGGTGTTTGACGCGCCCCGGGCGATGCGGGAGGTGCGACTTTTTATCGACTGGACCTTGCCGGCTTTGCGCGGTGGGTCGGTACCCGATACGGCGGTGGCAACGTTTGAAGAGTGTTGGCGCGCCGCGCTGGCGCCGTTGTTTGTCGAACCGCCGGTGCTTACGCTGTTCGACTATCACGCCGAAAACCTGATCTGGTTGCCCGATCGAACGGGTCTTCGCCGCGTTGGCCTTCTCGACTACCAAGACGCCGTCGCCGGTCCGGCATCCTACGATGTGGTCTCGCTACTTGAAGACGCGCGGCGCGATGTCACGCCAGGCGTTGTCGAGGCGTCGCTCATTCAGTATTGCGATGGTCTGAGTGACGCAGCGCGGGAACGGTTTCGCACGTCCTTCGCGCTCACAGGGGCGCAACGGAACACACGTATTCTGGGTGTTTTCGGGCGCCTCTTCCTGCGCGACGGGAAGAACGGTTATCTCAAACTGATGCCGCGGGTTTGGCGGCATTTGGAGAACGACTTGGCATCGCCGCCGTTAGCCCCGTTACGCGCCTGGTTCGACCGCTACGTTCCGGCTGCGCAGCGCCGAACCGCGCCCGTGGCGGAAGCGTTTGTGCTGCCAATGGACGCGTCGTGACGGATCGGCCCCGCACCGCGATGGTGCTGGCGGCGGGGTATGGCCGGCGGCTCGGCGCCATCGGTGAACGCACCCCAAAGCCTTTGATCCAAGTCGGGGGCAAGGCGCTGCTCGATCACGTCCTCGAGGAGTTGGCGTTGGCCGGGGTCACTGCCGCGGTGGTCAACGTGCACCATCTCGCCGCGCAGGTGTGCGCCCATATCGCGCGCCGCGATGCTCGCGCTGTGCCGGCGGTAACGATATCGGACGAAACCGGCGCGCTGCTCGATACCGGCGGCGGGGTTGCCAAGGCATTGCCGTTGCTTGGCGCCGGCGCCTTTGTCCTGGCGGCCAGCGATGTCGTGCGTCGCGGCGCTGGGCTGGAACGTCTCGTTGCAGCGTGGGACGATGACGTCATGGACGTCCAGATGCTGCTCCATCCCCGCGCAACGGCGATCGGATTCGACGGCAGGGGCGATTTCTTTCTTGGGCCGGACGCGCGTCTCTCGCGGCGGGGTGGGGCGGCGCACGCGCCGTACGTCTATGCCGGATTGCTGATCTGCCACCCCCGTGCCTACGCCGATGTGCCCGCCGGGCCGTTCTCCAACAATATCGTGTGGGATCGGGCGATTGCGGCGGGACGGCTTTTCGGTGTCGTGCACGACGGCGGTTGGTTTCACGTCGGCACGCCGGACGCCGTTGCTTTGGTCGATCGCGCGCTCGGGGGCTGAATGGGCACGCAGGGCGATCTTTTTGGCGCGCCGGACGGCACACGTCGGCGTTCTGTCGCCAATGTCTTCACCATTCCAGCCGGGACGTCGTTCGTCGATTCCCTCGCGGCTGGGCTGATCGTCCGCTACGGCGCCGCACCCGGCCTGAGCCGGGTCCGCGTCCTGTTGCCGACGCGCCGCTCGGTGCGGGCGTTGCAAGAAGCCTTTCTACGGCAAAGCGGTGGCCGCCCGATGCTATTGCCGCACATTCGGCCCATTGGCGACATCGACGTCGAGGAACTTGCGCTCGATTCGTTGATCGCCGACGCCCTGGGCAAAGAGGGCGGCGGGGTCGCGCAAATCCCGCCGGCGATCCCGGCGGTGCTACGGCAATTGCTTTTGACGTCGATCATCATTCGGTGGAGCCACCGTTACGATGCCGCGCCGCGCGAGCCCGGCCACGCGGCCAGTCTCGCGCGCGAGTTGGCCCGGCTGATCGACCAGGTACAGACCGAAGACCTATCTTTCGACGGTCTCAAAGGCCTGGTCCCTGACGGGTTAGCCCACCATTGGCAAAAGACCCTCGAATTTCTGCAAATCGTCACCCATGAGTGGCCCGACCTTCTCGCGACCCAAGGGTTTGTCGATCCGGCGACTCACCGCAATCGCTTACTCGCCGCTTTGGCCGATCATTGGCGCCGCGCACCGCCGCGCGATCCGGTCATCGCCGCAGGGTCGACGGGGAGCGTGCCCGCCACGGCGAACCTGTTGGGTGCGATCGCCGCAATGCCGAACGGGACGCTTGTCCTGCCCGGTTTGGATCAACGACTGGACGATCCTGCGTGGCACCTGATCGAACAGACGCATCCCCAATTTGGCATGAAACAACTGCTCGAACGCATCGGGGTCGACCGCGGCGATGTCGCCCACTGGGACCGAGGGATCGAGCGCCAGGCGCGGTTCCACCTGTTTTCCGAAGTCATGCGCCCGGCGGGGTCGACGGACCAATGGCACCGCACCCGCGATCTGCCCGACGGCGCAATGGCGGGGGTCACACGCATCGAGTGCCCGGGGCCGCGCGAGGAGGCGGGCGTCGTCGCGCTCCTGCTGCGCGAGACCCTTGAGGTGCCCGGCAAAACCGCCGCGCTGGTCACTGCCGACCGGGCGCTGGCACGGCGCGTCGCGGCGGAACTCCAGCGGTGGCGGCTCGACATCGACGACTCAGGCGGTGCCCCGCTCGGTCAAACAGCGCCAGGCGCGTTCGTGCGCCTCATCGTGCGCATGATCGCGGAGGATCTTGCCCCGGTACCGCTGCTCGCGGCACTCAAACATCCGCTTGCGGCGGCTGGGCTGGCGCCGGGCCGCTTTCGCGCGATGGTCCGGCAACTGGAACTTGCCGTCTTGCATGGCCCGCGGCCCGGCAGCGGGTTCAAAGATATCCACGTCGCCCTAGTGCGCGTTGGGGCGCCTGACGCGCTCCGACAATGGCTGCGGCGCCTGGAGCGAACGGCAAAGCCGCTCGGCGCGATCCTGCGCCGTCCGAACGTTCCGCTGGGCGATCTGGTCAGGGCCCATCTCGAATTCGCCGAGAACCTCGCCGCGAGCGATACCGAGGAGGGCCGCGATCGACTTTGGCGGGGCGATGCGGGCGAAGCGCTCTCCGATTTGTTCCGCGAAATCACCGAAGGCGCCGCTGGGCTTCCGAAGATTTGGGGCGGGGATTATCCGGCGTTGGTCGAAACCTTGATGGCCGACCGGGTCGTTCGGCCACGGTTCGGCGGTCACCCGCGCTTGTCTATTTGGGGCCCGCTGGAAGCCCGGCTGCAGCAAGCCGATCTGTTAATCCTCGGCGGCCTCAACGAGGGGAAGTGGCCGCCCGAAACCGATTCCGATCCGTGGCTCAGCCGTCCGATGCGGCAGCGTTTTGGCCTGCCGCTCCCGGAACGCCGGATCGGCCTGTCCGCGCACGACTTTGTGCAAAGCGCCTGTGCGCCCGAGGTGGTCTTGACCCGCGCGCTGAAGGTCGAAGGGACACCCACCGTTGCCTCGCGCTGGTTGTTGCGCCTTAAGACGCTGGTCGGCGCGCCCGAGGAAGTCGAGGCCGCCCGCGCCGCGCGATACCTCGGCTGGATGCAGCGATTGGATTGGGATGGCGTCGCCCATCCGGTGGCGCCACCGTCGTTTGCGCCGCCGCTGTCCGCGCGGCCGCGCGAGCTGTCGGCGACGGATATCGAACTGTTGGTCCGCAATCCCTACGGCGTTTATGCGAAAAAAGTGCTGGGCCTGAGGGCGCTCGATCCGATCGATGCGGCGCCGGGCGCGGCGGATCGGGGGTCGTTCATCCACCAAGCGCTCGACGATTTCGTCACGGCCTATCCGGAGAAAATGCCGGACAATGCGCTCGAAGCGCTGCATGATTTCGGCAAGAAGGCCTTTGGCGACACCCTTGATGAACCGATCGTGGCGGCGTTCTGGTGGCCCTGGTTCGAACAAATCGCCGACTGGTTCGTGGGGTTCGAACGCGAACGGCGGCAGACGACGAAGACGGTCCTGAGCGAA
The DNA here is from genome assembly GCA_964350495.1 of uncultured Alphaproteobacteria bacterium. Classification (GTDB taxonomy): domain Bacteria; phylum Pseudomonadota; class Alphaproteobacteria; order SHVP01; family SHVP01; genus CALJDF01. Next base: position 52,125 of record CAYGKG010000003.1, on the reverse strand, counting down.
GCGCGGGGGCGGTGGACATTCGCGGCGCCAAACGGACCGTTTACGCTCACCGCGAAGGCCGACCGGGTCGATCGCCTCCCGGACGGATCGCTGTCGGTGATCGACTACAAAACCGGCGCGGTGCCACGCCAAGAGGACGTCAAGCTGGGGCTTAGTCCGCAGTTGCCGGTTGAGGCGGTGATTGCCGAGGAAGGTGGCTTCGAAGGCGTCCCGCCGGCGCCGGTTTCCGAACTGGCCTATTGGAAGTTGGGGGGTGCCGCTGCGGGGAAACTGCAACCGGTCCGGGTCGACGAGGAAGAGGGCGGCATCGCCGCCTTGGTCGCGGCGGCGCGCGACGGTATCGCATCGATCGTCGCCGCCTTCGATAACCCGGAAACGCCCTACCTGTGCCGCCCGCGGCCGTTTGCCGAGCCGCGCTTTGACGACTACGAGCACCTCGCACGGTTCAAAGAGTGGGCCGCGGAAGGCGAGGCGGAGGGATGAAAACCCCTGCGGTCAGCGGCGCGCGCGTCAAGAGCGTCGAGCAATATGTCGGCGGCGACCCTGGTCAGAACGTTTGGGTGGCGGCGTCGGCCGGTTCGGGCAAGACCAGCGTGCTGGTCGACCGGCTGCTTCGCCTGCTCCTCAGCGGCGTCGAACCCCACCGGTTGTTGTGCCTGACCTTTACCAAGGCGGCCGCGGCGGAGATGTCGGACCGTCTATTTCGGGAATTGAGCGGCTGGGTTGTCCAGAGCGATACCGTGTTGACCGAGACGTTGCGCCAGACCACCGGCGGCGATGTCGATCCGGCGATGCTGGTGTTCGCCCGTCGATTGTTTGCACATGTCCTGGAGACCCCGGGCGGCCTACGGATCCAGACGATTCATGGGTTTTGCGAATCGCTACTCGCCCGCTTTCCGCTGGAGGCCGGGCAACCGCCGAACTTCGAAGTGTACGACGACCGTCGCGCGCTGGATCTGTTGGCGAGTGCGCGGGATGGCGTTTTGCTCGATGCGGCCGACGACGAGGGGTTGAGTCGCTCGCTGACGACTATCAGCGGTCGGATCGGCGAACTGCGGTTCCTAGATATCGTCAACCGGTTGGTCGGCGAACGCGGTCGCATCGACCGGTTGATTGCGCGGCGGGGTGGAATTGAGAAGCTGATCGACGCGACGTTCAAGGCGCTCGACGTTGCCCGGGACGAGACTGAAGAGACGGTCGTCGCGGCGGCGTGCGTCGGTGGTTTCAACGAGCCCGGTCTGCGCGCGGTCGCGGGCATTCTGCAGCGCGGATCGAAAACCGACGTTGCCCGTGGCGACATTCTGGCGTCCTGGTTGAGCCACGATGCTGCGGTGCGCGCGGATGCATTCGATGGCTATGTCGCTGCGTATCTCACCAACGAAGGTAGCGTTCGCAAGACGCTGCTGACCAAAGCCTCGCGCGAACGGATGCCGGATGCCGAGGATATTCTTGCCCGCGAAGCTGAGCGCATTTTGGCGGTTTCCGAACGGCGCCGCGCCGTCAACGTCGCGTTCGGTACGGCGGCGCTTCTTGAGCTGGGCGACGCCATTCTCACTCGATATCAGGAAGCCAAGCGCGCGCGTAACGCCCTCGACTACGACGACCTGATCCTGCGGGCCCGGTCGCTCTTGACCCAGAGTGCGATTACGCCGTGGATCCTGTTCAAGCTCGACGGCGGGATCGATCACATTCTGGTCGACGAAGCCCAGGACACCAGTCCCGAACAGTGGGAGGTGGTCTTTGCGCTGGCCGAAGAGTTTTTTGCCGGCGAGGGCGCGCGCGCGGCGGTGCGAACGGTCTTCGTCGTCGGCGATGAGAAGCAATCGATCTACAGTTTCCAAGGTGCCGACCCTAAGGCCTTCGAGGAAATGCGACACCTGTTCCGCGCCCGCGCGGCCGGTGCCCGCGCGGGCTGGCAGGAAGTGCCGCTGCTGACCTCCTACCGCTCGGTTCCGGTGGTGCTGGATTTCGTCGATCGCGTATTCCGGGATCCTGCAGCGCGCGCGGGCGTCACGTTCGAGGATAGCTGGCAGCGCCATACGGCATTTCGGCAGGGGTTCGGCGGCCTTGTCGAGTTGTGGCCGACTGTGACGGCAACCGAGCCGGAAAAAATCCCCTGGGATGCGCCGGTTGGGCAGGTCCTGGCGACCAGCGCCGAGGCGCGATTGGCCATCCGGATCGCCCGAACGATTAGGAAGTGGATCGAACAAAGGGAGACCCTGGTCGCGCGCAACCGGCCGATCCGACCCGAAGACATCATGATCCTGGTCCGTCGCCGCGGTCTCTTTTTTGAGGAAATGGTGCTGGCGCTGAAGAAGGAAGGTGTGCCGGTGGCGGGCGCCGACCGGATGGTCTTGACCAAGCAGCTCGTCGTTGAGGATTTGATCGCGCTGGGCCGATTCGTCCTTCTGCCGGAGGACGACTTGACCTTGGCTGCCGTGCTGAAGGGGCCGCTTTGTGGCTTCGACGATGCCCAACTGTTCGATCTGGCAGCCGCGCGCGGCGAGACGCGGCTGTGGGCGGTGCTGCAAAACCGACAGGGCGAAAACGCGACGTTCGCGGCCGCTTACGACTTTCTCGTCAAGGTCATGAATCTTGCCGATCATGTCACGCCCTACGACTTTTACGCGGCGATTCTGGGCGGCGGCGGTCGCGCGAAACTCCTGGGCAGACTTGGCCGCGAAGCCGAAGATCCGATGGACGAGTTCATGTCCCGGGCGCTGGCGTTCGAGCGCGATCACGCGCCCTCGCTAGAGGGTTTCTTGCGTTGGATCGAAGTCGACGAGGCGGAGGTCAAGCGCGACCTCGAGCAGGCGCGGAACCAGGTGCGCGTCATGACCGTGCACGGGGCAAAGGGTTTGCAGGCGCCGGTCGTCATCCTGCCCGATACCTGCACCCCGCCGCAGGAGGAAAGTCCGTTCTTCTGGACCGACGATACCGATGCCGCGCTGTTGCTATGGCCGGCGCGCAAGGAGTCGGACGATGCGCTGTCGCGCGACGCGCGTGAACGCACACGCGAAGATCGCGACCGCGAGTATCGGCGCCTGCTTTATGTTGCCATGACCCGAGCCGAGGACCGTCTCTATGTGTGCGGCTGGGAAACCCGAAATCGACGGGCCAAGGGGTGCTGGTACGACTTGATGGCCGAGGCTGCCGATGAATTGGGCACCGAGGTAACGGTCGATTTCGGCGAGGAGGCTGGGCCATTGACGGTTCGCCGCTGCGTTGGCCAGCAAGTTGCGCCGGTTGACGCGACGCCGGCGCAACAGGACCTTCCGTTCGAGCGGCAACCGTTGCCGGCATGGGTGGATCAGGCGCCCCTGCGCGAACCGTTTCCGCCGCGGCCGTTGTCGCCATCGCGCCCGAGCGGCGACGAGCAGACGGTGCGGTCGCCCATCGGCGGCGACCCGATGCGGTTTCGCCGGGGCAATATCGTGCACCGGCTTCTCCAGTTCCTGCCGGAGATCGCCGCGGAGGAACGCGCGAGCGTTGCCGCGCGTTTCGTGGCGCAGTCCGGCATGCTGTTCGATCCGCTACAGCAACAGGCGATTGTCGCCGAGACGTTGGCCATTCTCGGTCACCCGGATTTCGCTGAGGTCTTTGCGCCCGGATCCTTTGCCGAAGTACCGGTGGCCGGGACGATCGGCGACGCCGTTGTTTCGGGGCAGGTCGATCGGCTGGCGATTTCCGATAACGAGGTCTTGATTGTCGACTTCAAGACCAACCGGGCGCCGCCGACGGCGGTTGAGGGAATTCCGGCAGGCTATATCCGACAGATGGCGCTCTACCGCGCGGTGTTGTCCCGCATTTATCCGAACCACACCATTCGCAGCGCGCTGTTGTGGACCGATTCGGCGCATCTCATGATCATTCCAGAAACGCTTCTCCAGGCGGTGGTGCCTTGACCGTTCCCAGGGGCGTACCTACAGTTTAACCCAAGCCCCTGTGGCAATTTCCGCACTCCATCCAAGGATTTCAGCATGCCAACGACCAAAGTCACCGATTCATCATTTGATGCCGACGTACTCGGTGCGAGCGGACCGGTGGTCGTCGATTACTGGGCCGAATGGTGCGGGCCGTGCAAACAAATCGGTCCGGCGTTGGAAGAGATTTCCAACGAAATGGCCGGAAAAGTGACCGTTGCCAAACTTAACATTGACGAGAATCCGCAGGTGCCGGGGAAGTACGGCATTCGCGGCATTCCGACCCTGATGCTATTCAAGGACGGCAAGGTTGCGTCGACCAAAGTCGGCGCCCTGCCCAAGAACAAGTTGATGGAATGGATTCAGTCCGAAATCTAGATCGGTCGAAGACCGATGAAAGGGCGGCGATTGCGCCGCCCTTTTTTTGTCACGCGATGGTATTGCCGTTCGCCCGCAGGACCGTGCCGGCGAGATAGAGCGAGCCGCATATCAGTGCCCGCGGGCGCGCGTCGGCGCGCGCAACAAGAGACAGCGCTGCCGCAACGCTGTCGCAGGACCGAGCGTTCAGCCCGGCCGCTGCAGCAAGGACCACGATGTCGTCGGGGGCGAAGGCGTTTTCTTCGCCGGGGATCGGAACGCACAGGACCTGCGCCGGTTTACCCCGCAGATTGGAAAAAAATCGCGCGGCGTCCTTTGTTTGCATCATGCCGATGATGGCATGGGTCGCGCGGCCGTCGGTCGCACTCGCCGCGATCCAATCGGCCAGGACTGTCGCTGCGCCCTCGTTGTGACCGCCATCGAGCCACAATTCGGCGTCGGTCGGCAGCAGGTCTCGCAATGCGCCGGTTTCCAAACGTTGGAGCCGCGCAGGCCACGTCGCCGCCGCGAGACCGCTGGATAGAGCCGTCGGGTTGATCGCGGGGTCGCGCAGCAATAGGGCGGCAGCAGCAGCAAGGCTCGCATTGGCCTGTTGGTGCGCCCCGGTAAGCGCGAGCGGTCCTATCGCGTAGGCGCAGTCGCCAAGGCGCACCCGAAGCGGCGGGCCGCTATCGTACGACCAGTCGCGTCCGTGCACATAGAGCGGCGAGCGGACGGTCTCTGCGACTACCGCGATCGCGGTCATCGCCTCGTCGGGCTGGGGTGCGACAATTGTTGGAACGTCTTGGCGCATAATCCCGGCTTTCTCGCGGGCGATGGCATCGAGGGTGTCGCCGAGGAAGCGTTGGTGGTCGTACGAAATTGGCGTGATCACCGAAAGCGCTGTCGTCTCGCACACGTTGGTCGTGTCCAACCGCCCGCCGAGGCCGACCTCCAGCAAAACATAATCCGCTGGGTGGCGTGAAAAGGCCAAGAACGCGGCGACGGTTGTGATTTCGAAGAAGGTAATCGGCTCGGACCCGTTCGCCCGGTCGCATTCGTCGAACAACGCTTCAAGCTCGCGGTCTTCGATTAGGCCGGTCGCCAATCTGATGCGCTCGTTGAAACGCAGGAGGTGCGGCGATGTATAACAGTGAACCCGGCGGCCGGCGTGCTCCAGAATCGCGCGCAAGTCGGCAACGACGGATCCCTTTCCGTTGGTGCCGGCAACATGCACAACCGGCGGCAATTCGCGTTGCGGATCGCCGAGGCGGTCGAGCAACCGGCTGATCCGCCCTAGGGAAAGGTCGATGGATTTAGGGTGCAGCTGCGTAAAACGCAGCAGGAATTCGTCGATTCTCACGTCGGGCGGTCTAGGACGCGGTGGTGTCTACGATTGGTTCCTTGCGCGTCGCGACGGTATCGCCGGGCGCGGGTCGGTTCGGGTTCATCAGCAAATCGAGAATCTGGGATAGTTTTTTCCGCAACTCGTGGCGGTGAACGACCATGTCGATCATCCCGTGCTCGAGCAGGAATTCCGCGCGTTGGAATCCTTCGGGAAGTTGCTCGCGAATGGTTTCTTCGATCACGCGCGGGCCTGCAAAACCGATTAACGCACCCGGCTCGGCGATCGAAACGTCACCCAACATGGCATAGGATGCGGTGACCCCGCCGGTTGTCGGGTCGGTCAGCACGACGATGTAAGGTAGGCGCGCTTCGCGGACCAGTTCGACGGCGATCGTCGTGCGTGGCATTTGCATCAGAGAGAGGATGCCCTCTTGCATGCGTGCCCCGCCCGCGGCGGAAAAGACGATGAGCGCCGCTTCTTGCAGAACGGCCAATCGGGCTGCGGCGATCAACGCTTCACCGGCCGCCAGCCCCATCGACCCGCCCATGAACGCAAAATTCTGCACCGCGATCACAGCCTTCTGTCCGCCCACCGTGCCATGGGCGACGACCACAGCTTCGTCCTCGCCTGTCTTCGCGCGGCTTTCCTTTAGGCGGTCGGTGTAGCGCTTCTGGTCGCGAAATTTGAGCGGATCGACCAGTACATCGGGCAGCTCGATCCGGGTGAATCGGGCATCGTCGAACAGAGCTTCAAAGCGTTCGGTGGGTCCGATACGCAGGTGATGATTGCATGAGGGACAAACGTGCTGATTTTCCAACAGGTCGCGGTGGAACAGCATTTGTCCGCAGCTCGGGCACTTGGACCAGAGGTTCTCGGGGACATCGCGCTTGCGAGAGAAAGCGCGCATTTTGGGACGGACGAAGTTGGTGAGCCAGTTCATGGACGCTCAATCTACCATTCCAAAGCCGACCGGTCACGAACCGCGCGCGCCGTGGACGCCCACGGCAATTTCCCGGACAAGGGCTAGTGTTCGATCGATTGTTGCAGGTGTCGCGCGCCCTTCGCCGTCCAAGCTTTCCTGAATCGTGGTGACGATGGCCGATCCGATGACCGCCGCATCGGCACTGCGGGCGATGGCCGCGGCTTGCTCGGCGTTTCGAATGCCGAAACCGACCGCAATCGGCAGATCGGTGTGGCGTCGGAGACGGGCAATCGCCTCGGCCACTTGCCCGCTATCGGCGCTTTTTGTACCGGTGATGCCGGTAATTGACACGTAATAGACGAAGCCCGACGCGTTCTCGAGTACCCGCGGCAAACGCGCGTCGTCGGTCGTAGGCGACGCGAGCCGAATGAAGTTGATCCCGCTTGCGATGGCCGGCAGGCACAGTTCGTCGTCATGCTCGGGTGGGAGATCGACCACGATAAGTCCGTCGACGCCCGCTGCCGTTGCATCCGCGAGAAATCTGGCCACGCCGTAGGCATAAATCGGGTTGTAGTATCCCATCAAGATGATCGGGGTATCGGCGTCGCTGCCGCGGTGATTTGCAACCAGCTTGAGGACGTCGGACAGAGTCGTCCCGGCGCGCAGCGCCCGCAAACTAGCAGCCTGAACCGCCGGGCCATCCGCCATCGGGTCGGAGAACGGCATTCCCACTTCGATGATGTCGGCGCCGGCTTCGGGAAGCTGACGCAACAATGCCGCGCACGTCTCGCGGTCGGGGTCGCCTGCGGTGATGAACGGCACGAACGCGGCACGGTTGGCCGCGCGCAATCGGGCAAAACACCGATCGAGGCGAGCGCTCAATTGAGATCCACCCCGATCGCCGAGGCGACCGTAAAGACGTCTTTGTCGCCGCGCCCGCACATGTTCATCAAAAGGATATGATCTGCCGGAAGCTTTGGCGCGACGCGCATCACGTGGGCCAGCGCGTGGCTCGGCTCCAGAGCCGGTATGATGCCCTCGAGTTTGCAACATAGCTGGAAAGCCTCGAGCGCTTCGGCGTCGGTCGCGGAAACATAGGTCACCCGACCTTGGTCCTTGAGCCAGGCGTGTTCGGGGCCTATGCCGGGATAGTCGAGGCCCGCCGATATCGAGTGGGCTTCGGCGATTTGCCCATCCGCGTTCTGTAGCAGATAGGTGCGATTGCCGTGCAGGACGCCGGGGCGTCCGCGGGTGAGCGATGCCGCATGTTCCTCGGTGTCGATGCCTTTGCCGGCGGCTTCGACGCCGACGATCTTGACGTCGTGGTCGTCGAGAAAGGGGTGGAACAACCCGATCGCGTTGCTTCCGCCGCCGACACAGGCCACGAGGGTATCGGGGAGTCGCCCCTCGCGTTCTTGGATTTGGAGACGCGCCTCGCGCCCGATCACCGATTGAAACTCGCGCACCATTTCCGGGTAGGGATGGGGCCCGGCAACTGTACCGATAATGTAATAGGTGTCGTGGACGTTGCCGACCCAATCGCGCAGCGCCTCGTTCATGGCATCTTTTAGCGTCCGCGATCCCGAGGTCACCGAGCGGACCTCGGCACCCAAAAGCTTCATGCGAAAGACGTTCGGTTGCTGGCGCGCGATATCGGTCTCGCCCATGTAGACGATGCAGGGCATTCCGAACAAAGCGGCCACGGTAGCGGTGGCGACCCCGTGCTGCCCGGCGCCCGTTTCGGCAATAATGCGCGTCTTGCCCATGCGCCGCGCGAGCAGGATTTGCCCCATGCAATTGTTGATCTTGTGGGAGCCGGTGTGGTTGAGCTCGTCGCGCTTGAAGTAGATCTTCGCGCCGCCAAGATGTTCGGTCAGGCGTTTGGCGAAATAGAGCGGGCTCGGCCTACCGACATAATCGCGCAGGTATTCATCCAGCTCCTCGCGAAATGCGGGATCGCTCGCCGCGGTCGTCCATGCCTCTTCGACCGAGAGGATCAACGGCATCAGTGTTTCGGCCACGTAGCGGCCACCGAAAATACCGTAGTTCCCGTTCTCGTCGGGGCCGGTGCGATAGGAGTTTGCGGTGGTCATTGTCAGAGTCCGCGCGCCGTGGCTAAGAAAGCCGCAATCATAGGCGAATCCTTGGTGCCGCGCGCCGATTCGACGCCCGAGGAGACATCGACAAGCCGGGCGCCCGTCGTCCTGACCGCGCTGGCAAGGTTGGCGGCATCGAGACCGCCGGAGAGAAACCAGGGCACCGCGATCTCGACACCGGCGAGGAGCGACCAGTCGAAGGCGCGCGCGTTGCCGCCCGGCAGCGGGTCGTCGTTGCGCGGCTTGGCATCGAACAGCAACATATCGGCGACGGTTTCGTAGCGTTTCGCTGCAACGACATCGTCGGCGCTGGCGACCGCGAGCGCCTTGATGACCTTGCGGCCGAACCGTTTTCGAATGTCGGCGACCCGGTCCGGTGTTTCGTGTCCGTGGAGCTGTAGGACGTCCGCATCCAGCGACGCGACGATGGTGTCGAGGTCCGCGTCGGATGGGTCGACGACGACGGCGACCGTCCCGACCGATCGCGGTACCGCCCGCGAAAGGTCTCCGGCCGCCGCGGGACTCACGTAGCGTGGGCTTGACGGGAAGAAGACGAAGCCGACAAAGGCCGCGCCGCCGACGACCGCGGCATCGACGGCCTCATCGGTGGAAAGTCCGCAAACCTTGGCGGCGACAGACATGTCAGGCGGCCGATTTGCCGAGACTGCGCCCGATCGATTGCGCGGCGTCAGCCGGATCGGCTGCGGCGGTGATGGGGCGGCCGATGACGAGCACGTCGGCGCCGCGGTCCAATGCCTCGGCCGGGGTCATCGTTCTTTTTTGGTCGCCGACAGCGCTTCCCTCGGGGCGGATGCCCGGCACGACGAGTTTGAAGTCCGGGCCGCAGGCGGCCCGCAGGGCAGAAATTTCTGTCGCCGCGCAAACGACGCCGGTCAGGCCGGCACGTTGGGCCAGGGTTGCGAGCCGCACGACTTGATCTTCGGGCGAGCCGGTGACGCCGATGCTTTCTAGGTCGCGGGCATCCAGGCTGGTGAGAACGGTCACGGCGAGGACCCACGGCGGTGTGGCCGACTCTTGCGCTGCGTCACGGGCCGCTTCCATCATGGCGGCGCCACCGGCGGCATGGACGTTCAACATGGCCGGATTCAACGCGCCAGCGGCGCGAACGGCACCGGCGACGGTATTGGGGATGTCGTGGAATTTCAGGTCGAGAAAAAGCGGCACGCCGTCGGGCAGGATCCGGCGAACACCGTCGGGCCCGTGGGCGGTGAAGAATTCTTTGCCGACCTTCAAGCCGCCGACGTGTCCCTTGAGGGCACGCCCAAGTTCGCGCGCGCGGTCGACATCGGTCGTGTCGAGAGCGCAATAGATGGGATTTTGTTGTGGCATGGGGCCCCGGGGGCTCGGTTCGCTGCGGCTGTTTAGCACCGCGGTTCGGTGCTGGCAAACCGTCTCAGCGTGGTGTCGCCGTCGCTTCGTAGGCAAGAACGGCGGCAGCCCAGTCTTCGACGGCCGTGCCGACGGATTTGAACATGGTGATGTCGCCGGTCGATTCGCGCCCGGCGGCGGCACCCCGGCACAACGAAAAGAGATCGCCCAAGATGTCGGCTTCCGCAATTACACCACGTCCCATCGGCAACAGGATGTCGCCGGCTTCGGCAAGAGCGCCTTCGCGGGTATCGACAAAAATACGGGCGCGCCGCACGGTGTCGTCATCGGTTTCGCGCATGTCGCGGCGGTAGGCGCCGACAACGTCGATGTGGGCGCCCGGTTTGAGCAGCGCCCCGTTTACTAACGGGACCGACGACATCGTTGCGCAGGTGACGATATCGGCCGTCCGCATCGCCGCGTCCGGTTGTAGAACGGGCGCGGCATCGAAGCCCTCGCGTCGGAGCTCGCTGGCCAGTTCTTCGGCGCGCGTCGGGGTGCGGTTCCACACGCTAATCTTGTTGATGGGCCGAACGACGCTATGGGCACGGGCGAGGTGACCGCCCAAAGACCCGGCGCCCATGACCAGCAGGTGTTGCGCATCCGGGTGGGCAAGGTACCGGGCGGCGAGCGCCGACGCCGCCGCGGTCCTGCGACCGGTGATCTCGGGCCCATCGAGAGTCGCGAGCGGCTGGCCGGTCGCGGCATCGATCAGAACGACGATGCCGAGGACCGATGCCAAGCCGCGTGCCGCGTTGTCGGGGAACACCGACACCATTTTCACGACGATGTAGCGGCCAGATTTCCAGGCGGGCATGACAAGCATGGCGCCATCGGCGCCGCTCGGTACCTCGATGTGATGGTGGTGGCGGAGCGGCGTGGCTACGCCGGATTGGAACGCAGTTTCGATGGCGTCGACGAGCGCGCGGTAAGGAAGGGCCTGCGCGACCGCGGCACAATCGAGGTGGCGCACTAGCCCGAGCGTCCGAGGGTCGTCGGGCTGGTGCCGGCGGGGCCTTTGTCGCGCGCGGCATCGAGGTTTTGCTGGAGTTCGTCGCGTTGTCGCTCCGCGCGGCGCAGCCGCGCCCGACGCTCACCCGCGGCGCGTAACGAAAGCAAGCCGCCCGCAATCAGACCGAGCAGTACCGCAACCAAGACCGGTAAGAAAAACGGTACCGAGATCGACAGCGGCAACGGATCTAAGGTCAGGGGAACGATATGACGATTGGCGATCGCGAACCATACGACGATCGCCGCGATGACGATGGTCAGAAAACTGGAGATGGCGCGCATGGATTGATTGGGCGCGCGACGGGGCGACCGGTCCTAGGCTGCCGATTCGGTTTCGTCGTCGTGTTCGTCGTTGAGGCTTTGCCGCAACTCTTTGCCGGTCTTGAAGAACGGCACGTGTTTCTCGGTAACGCGTACCGCTTCGCCGGTCCGCGGATTGCGGGCAACGCGCGCCGCACGCTGTTTGACCGAAAAGGCCCCAAATCCGCGCAATTCCACCCGGTCGCCCCGGGCGAGCGCGTTCGAAATCTCGTCGAAAATGGTCGACACGATTCGCTCGATGTCGCGCTGGTAGAGGTGCGGATTCATTTCCGCGAGACGCATGATGAGTTCGGATTTGACCACCGCGTCACGCTCCCTGAGTTCGCATAGTGCGCTGATATTGTTGGCTAATTCTCTCCAGGGTGCCAAACCGACATCAGGCCGTCAAGCCTAAGTCGTTCTGAGAGAAGCGTTTTTTTGGCCAAGCCCGTGACGAGATCGAAAAATGTTTCCGGATTGTCGTCGCGTTCGAGGTCGATCACGGGGGTGTCGCCAGAGATTCCCTGCGTCTCCACGAGCCAGGCGAGGGCTTCGCGCTCGCCGCCGATCGAATCGATCAAATTCAGCGACAGCGCTTGGCGTCCCGTGTAGGCCCTGCCATCGGCCAAGCCCCGGGCGGTCTCGACCGGGAGACCCCGGCGTTCCGCGAAGACCTCCAGGAACCAATCGTAGACGTCGTCGATCAGGGATTGCGTCGCAACCCGCGTCCGCTCATCCAGCGGCTGGAAGAGGGACGGTTGACCCTTGAGCGGCGCGCTGCGGAAGGTTTCGGCGGAGACCCCGAGGCGGTCGAGTAGCTTGCTGACCTCGGCGGTCTCGAGCAAGACGCCGATCGACCCGGTGATCGAGGTTTCCAATGCGTAGATTCGGTCCGCCGCGAGCGCCACCATGTAACCGGCGGACGCCCCAACGGTTCTGATGACGGCGACGACCGGTGTCCCGCTCTCGCTGATTCGCCGCAATTCCCGATAGATCGATTCGCCGCCCGTCGTGGTGCCGCCCGGCGTGTCGATAATTACCAGCACGGCGCGGGTTGCGTCATCCTCAGCGGCTTGTTCGAGGCCGCCAAGGATCGAGGGATCGTCGAACACGATACCGCTGACGGTGACTCTCAGGATGTGCGGGCGGTCGCCGATCGGATCGAAATCCGTGACGACCGCAACCACGGCAAGGACCAAGGCCGCGCCGACGACGAGCGCCGACACCCGCCAAAAGGCGAGCCACCGACGCAAGCGGCGTCGGGCAACGATCCCGTCCGCGTCGGTGGTCACGACCTCGTCCTATTTGTCGTCGGCTTGTTCCCTGTCGCGAAGCGCGGCACCGAGGATGTCGCCCAGGCTTGCACCGCTATCGGACGAACCGAACTGGGCCATCGCCTCTTTCTCTTCGGCAACCTCGAGTGCTTTGATCGAAACGCTGACTTTGCGATTGTCGGAGTCGACCGACATGACCTTGGCATCGACTTTGTCGCCCGGTGCGAAACGATCCGGACGTTGGTCGGAACGGTCGCGCGACAGGTCCGACCGTCGGATGAAGGTCGACCAGCCGGTGGGCAGGGTCACTTCGATTCCACCCTCTTTCACCTCCGAGACCGTACAGGTCACGGTGCTGCCTTTAACGACCCCGTCCGAAACCGAATCGAACGGATCGTCGGTGAGCTGCTTGATACCGAGGCTGATGCGTTCTTTCTCGGTGCTGACATCGAGGACCTTGGCCTTAACCATTTGGCCTTTTTGGTACTGGGCCGCCGCCTCTTCGCCCGATCCCGACCAGGTGATGTCGGACAGATGGACCAAGCCGTCCACGCCGCCGTCGAGGCCGACAAAGAGACCGAACTCGGTGATGCCCTTGATCTCGCCTTCGACCAGCGTGCCGACGGGATGGGAGGCCTCAAACGCTTCCCATGGGTTGTCCATCGTTTGCTTCAGGCCGAGGCTGATCCGCCGTTTGGCAGCGTCGACATCGAGAATGACGACTTCGACTTCTTGGCTGGTGGAAACGATTTTGCCCGGATGGACGTTCTTCTTGGTCCAGCTCATCTCGGAAACATGGACCAGGCCTTCGACGCCCGGTTCCAGTTCGACGAATGCGCCGTAGTCGGTGATGTTGGTGACGCGGCCGGTGAATTTGGCGCTGACCGGGAACTTCACTTCGACGCCGTCCCAAGGATCGGACTCGAGCTGCTTCATCCCCAGCGAAATCCGCTGGCTTTCGGGGTTCACTTTGATGACCTGAACCTTGACGGTCTCGCCGATATTCAGCACCTCGGAGGGGTGCCCGATGCGGCGCCACGCCATGTCGGTGACATGGAGTAGACCGTCGATGCCGCCCAGATCGACGAATGCACCGTAGTCGGTGATGTTCTTGACGACACCTTCGAGGACCTGTCCCTCGGAAAGGGTGTTGAGGAGTTCCGAACGCGCCTCGGCGCGGGTCTCTTCCAGAACGGCGCGGCGGGAGACGACAATATTGCCGCGACGGCGGTCCATCTTGAGGATTTGGAAGGGCTGTGGCGAGTTCATCAGCGGTCCGACATCGCGCACCGGCCGGATATCGACTTGACTGCCCGGGAGAAAGGCGACGGCACCCGAGAGGTCGACGGTGAAACCGCCTTTGACGCGGCCAAAGATGTGGCCGGTGACCCGTTCGGTCTTTTCGAACGCTTCTTCGAGCTTTTCCCAGGATTCTTCGCGGCGGGCCTTTTCGCGGCTGAGCACCGCTTCGCCGTTCCGGTTCTCCATCCGTTCGAGATAGACCTCGACGGTGTCGCCGACTTTGAGCTCGGCGGGCTGCCCCGGCAGGGCAAATTCCTTGAGCGCGACCCGACCTTCGGACTTCAAGCCGACGTCGACCACCGCGTCATCGTTTTCGATTGCAACGACGATGCCCTTGATCACCGATCCTTCGAGATCTTCGTTGGCGCCGAGGGATTCTTCTAGGAGGGCGGCGAAGTCTTCGCCGGTGTTGCGCATGGCTTCGTGTGTCGTTTCCGACATAAGTTCATATCCTTTTCTGCCTGGCCAACCGTTCTCCATGAACGGGTTAGATGCCTCGAGCCGCAGGATGCGGACTTCCAGCACACGGGATTGAGACCAAACTTTCCGCTGGTAGTATTGCCGGGCGGGTTAGCGCCCCTGCACCTTCGCAACGTCGCCAATAAGCTGCATGGCTGCCGCGAAAACCCCGTCTATATCCAAATCCGTGGTATCGAGCAAGTGTGCGTCGGGGGCCGGGCGGAGCGGAGAATCCGCGCGATTGCGGTCGCGCGCGTCCCGCGCAGCCATCTCGGCCCGCACCTCGTTGCGGTCTATCTGGCTGCCTTTGGCGGTAAGTTCCGCGTGTCGCCGGTGCGCCCGGACGGCTAACGCAGCGTCGATGAAGAACTTGATGTCGGCGTCCGGGCAAATGACAGTGCCGATGTCGCGGCCCTCGATGACGGCGCCGGGCGCCCGGTTTGGCGGGGTTTTGGCGAAATTTCGCTGGAATTCCAGCAAGGCCGCGCGAACGGCGGGGTAGGCCGAGACCACCGATGCCGCCGTTCCGGTGGCCTCGTCGCGGAGCGCCGGATCGGAGAGGTCGCTCGAATCGAGGGCCATCGCCGCGCCAAGCGCCGCATTGGGGTCGTTTGGGTCCTGACCGGCCCGGAGAACCCGTAATCCCACTGCCCGGTAGAGTGCGCCGGTATCCAAATGGGCGAAGCCCAGTGCACCGGCGATCTTTCGCGCCAACGTCCCTTTGCCGGCCGCGGCCGGTCCATCGATGGCAACAATCATCGGTTCAATGGCACCAGCGCCGCGCCGAGCTGTCGGGCCAACGGCACGAAATTGGGAAAGCTCGTCGCGATCATGCGGTCGTCGTCGATCGTGACCGGGTGGCGCGCAGCCAGTCCAAGGATGGCAAATGCCATCGCAATCCGGTGGTCGTGGTTGGTGACAACATGACCCCCGCCGGCAACGGCACCGTTGCTCCCATGTACCACCAACCCGTCGGCGGACTGGTCGACAACGATCCCGCAGGCTTCGAGGCCCAGGGCAATGGCGCTCAAACGGTCGCTCTCCTTTACCCGCAGTTCTTCGAGGCCGCGCATGACTGTGTCGCCGTGCGCGACGGCCGCTGCGACGGCTAGGATCGGGTACTCATCAATCATGCTCGGCGCCCGTTCAGGGGCAATGTCAATCCCGTGCAGCGCCGCCGAGCGAACCCTCAGGTCTGCGACCGGTTCGCCGTTGATCTCCGTCGCATCGGTGATGCCGATGTCCGCGCCCATGTCGCGGAGCACCTCGAACAATCCCGCCCTGAGCGGGTTCATGCTGACACCTTTGATCAGGATGTCGGAGCCTTCGATCACGGTCGCCGCAACGACGAAGAATGCCGCCGATGACGGATCGGCGGGCACCGTGACCGGGCAAGCGACGAGTTCGGGGTGACCCGCAACCGTGATTCGCGTGAACGCCGCGTCCTGCTCGACCCGAATATCGGCGCCGAAGGCACGCAGCATGCGTTCGGTATGGTCGCGCGTCGCGGCGCGCTCGAGAACGCTCGTCTCGCCCGGTGCGTTCAGTCCCGCCAGGAGGATCGCCGATTTAACCTGGGCGCTGGCGACAGTCATTTCATGCTCGATCGGAATCGGACGTTGCGCGCCAACGACGGCACAGGGGAGTTGGCCGTCACGGCTGACAAAAGTCGTGCCGAATTTCTCCAGCGGTGTCATCACCCGGCCCATCGGGCGCCGGCTCAACGACGCATCGCCACTGAGAAAGGTGACGAAGGGGTGGGTCGCCGCAACCCCCATCAACAGTCGCGCGCCAGTGCCGGAATTGCCGAGATCGAGTACTTCGGCCGGCGCACGCAGTCCGCCGACCCCACAACCCTGCACGGTCCATATACCGTCCTCGCGTCGGTCGATCGTCGCCCCGAGCGCGCGGAGCGCGGCTCCGGTACGCAAGACGTCGTCGCCTTCCAGCAGGTTGGCGATCGTCGTTTCACCGACGCTCAAGGCGCCGAAAATCAACGCGCGGTGAGAGATCGATTTGTCGCCCGGGATGGCCACGGTGCCATGCAGAGGCGTGCGAAGAGGATGCGATTGAAAGGCCGTCATTCCGACAATGCGTTTTTGCGGCGGCAGGGGACCGTCACGGGTTGTCTAGCACAGCGTTTCCCCGCGCCAAAGGATGTCGGTTCGGGGGCCGCAAAAGGGGGCGCAAAAACTTTTGACAGGGCTCGGGGATCGTGGCATTGCAGGCCGCAATTGAGCGTGACGGATCAAGGTCTTGGAGAGCGGAGGCTGGCGATGGCGAAACCGGAATGGGGAAGCAAGTGCCAATGTCAGAGTTGCGATCTGAAGTTCTACGACATGGGCAAATCGCCAGCCATATGTCCGGGCTGCGGTACCGAATTCAAGGTCGTCGCGGTTACCCGGGCGGCGCCCCGCGCGGAGGCCAAAGAGGCCAAGAAACCGCCGCCCAAACATGATCGCCGCAAGCGCCCTGCAGCGGCAGGTGACGACGATGCCGACGAGTTGGTCGACGACCTCGATGACGACGATGCGGACGACGACGATGTCGACGATGCGGTCGATCTCGACGACGACGACGACGACAATCTCGACGAGGTTATCGAGACCGGCACCAGCAACTAGGCGCGGAACCGGTCGGGATGCCGCCGCTAACCGGCGGCAGGCGGCTTTGTCCCGGTCGCAACGTACCAATGGCCCGGTCGAGAGTCGGCGTTGGTCGTGAAGCCGGCAACGCCCCGCCGCGGGTCGAGGGTCTGCATTTGGTATCCCTCGTAGACCTCGCCAAAGCCGGTCCGCTCTAGCGCCGCGACCAAATCGGTTTCACAGACACGGCCCCAAAACGGCTCGTCGTTATAATAAGTCTGCCAGTCGCGCAGGACCTGTTCCATCAGATTCGGCATATGGGGGTAGCGGACTGGCACCTCCAGATGGACGACAACGCCCCCGGGGCGCAGCACGCGGTAGCACTCGGCCAGGATTTTGGGCAGCGCCTTAGTGCTGGTTTCATGCAGCATCACGAGCGACACCACGAGATCCATGCTGGCGTCGGGGTACTTGAGATCCGCTGCATCTTGTTGGGCATAGTGGACGGGAACGCCCATCGCTTCGGCCCGTCCGTGGGCGTAGCGCAGGAGCGGCGCGCCGGTGTCGATCGCATGGACGCGAGCTTTTGGAAAGTAGCGCGCCAGGGGCACGGAACTCGCTCCCACCGAGCAACCGAGATCGAGAATTTCTCTGGGATTTAGGTCGGGATACTTCTCCCATAGGAATTGAACCAGCGTTCGGCCACGGCCCTCCATCCCAGCGCCGCCGGCCCGGCCGAAGTGATAGATCGATGCGCCACGGTCGAGAACCGCCCCGGCACGAACGTCGTCCGCGCACGTTTCGGTGTAGTAGCTGCCCGGCTGACCGTGCTGATCGACTGCCGCGAGGTAGCGCGGTTGCTCGAGCGCAGGGTTAAGCGTCAGGGATCCGACGGTCCGTTTTGGCTTGGCGCGCGCAATCAGGCCGTCGAGCTGTCGATCGACGCTGTCGATCACCGTGTCCCACATTAATTCCTGCCCTAGGCGCATCAGCGACCCCCACATCTGATGATAGGGCTCACGCTCCATCAGACGTCGCACCTCGTGGCGCGATTGCGGTGCCCGCCGGTGCTTCTTTTCGAAAGCCGGGCGTACGGCGTGGTCAAAGATTTTGTGGTTGCCTGCGGTGATTTTAGAGGAGACGTGCATCTTCATGGCTTGCACGAATTGCTGGCCTGCCAGCTCGTCGTGATTGGCCTCGGGGAGCATCGGGTGGGGTAAGGTCTCGGCCATGGGGCACCTCCTTTTCGGCATGATGAACCCCGGGCCGATGCCGCACAATCCTTAGCGACCGGATCGTGCACCGTCGGGCTTGATTCGGCGCCGGAGCGGCCCTAGGTTCTCCCCCCGCGGGGCGGGTTCCTTCCCGCGTCAGGGGCCATAGCTCAGTTGGGAGAGCGCTTGAATGGCATTCAAGAGGTCGGCGGTTCGATTCCGCCTGGCTCCACCAATCCCCTGGTCAAGACGATTGAGCCGCTCGCCGCGCCCCTAGACGCCGGTTATCCGTTGGCCGTTAGGACGACGGAGGGGCGCCGTTCGACTGGCTATCCCAGCGACTGTCGCCTTTTCGCTTCATGAACTCGTCGGTCATGCTGCGCACACGGCCGACCATGATCTGAAGCATGCGCTTCATGACCGGATTCATCTCGTTCAGACGTTTCATGAATTCGTCGCGGGCAACGACGATCACTTCGGTGTCGTCGACGGTAACCGCTTCCGCCATGCGGGGCCGTTCGTCGAACAGCGCCATCTCGCCGACGACATCGCCAGGTCCTAGGACGGCAATGACATGGGGGTTGTCCGACATGGTTCCCTTGCGGATTTCCACGTGGCCGCTGACGATCAGGTAGGCATTGTCCCCCGGCTGCCCTTCACCGAAGATGGTTGTCTGGGCTCCGATCGAACGTCTTTCGAAACTTTTACTCGCCGACATTGCTGTTTGCTTTCACGTGTGCGCGAATTCCCCACATTACCCTATGACCTTGGGTGGATGGCGCCCTGTGACGGTCGCCACAGTGTTTTCGCTTTGTACATAGTCCGCCAAAACCCTTTGCAGGAGGATCGATGCCTGATTTTGGACCGTTAGTGCGGTTGGACGCTGCGGCCTTTGTACATCCCACCGCCCAAATCTATGGGGACGTCAGGATCGGGCGGGGATCATCGGTTTGGATCAATGTCGCGATGCGGGCCGAGGTCTTCGCGATCGACATCGGCGCCCACACCAACATACAGGATTTCGCCATGATCCATGTCGGCGCCACCACGCCGACGGTCATCGGCGATTACTGCTCGATCACGCACCACTGCACAATTCATGGCTGCACCATCGAGGACAACTGTCTGATCGGCATCAATGCAACGATCATGGACGGTGCGGTTATCGGGGCGAACTCCATCGTGGCCGGCGGCGCTTTCGTCCGTGAGGGGACCGTCGTGCCGCCGAATTCGATCGTGATGGGCATGCCCGCGCGCGTTACCAAGACTCGCAACAACTGGATCGCGAACCGGCTCAATGCATTTCTCTACGAACAAAATGCCGAAGCCTATGGCCGCGGCGACCATCGAATCTGGGCCGATCGGGCAGGTCAGGACGCGGTCAACAAACGCATGGATGCCCTGCGCGCCGAGTTCGCCAGCCTGTACGGTGAATCGCCCTAACCCAAGCCCGGCAAGCCCGTACCGTCCATCCCACCGCCTGCCTTCCCGTTTGAGAGGTATTTCGACATGACAGATTGGTTCCGTGAAACGCTCCACCCCACTGTGATGCAGTCCTTTGCGCGTCGCAACGTGCTGTTCCAGGGCAACACGGACTTCCAACACGTCGAAATCTTCGAGAACGAGGCGCTTGGCCGGGTCATGGCGCTGGACGGCATCGTTCAGACAACCGAAAGCGACGAGTTTGTCTATCACGAGATGCTGGTGCACGTTGCAGCGTTTGCGCTAGGCAAAATGCGTAACGTTCTCATCATCGGCGGCGGCGACGGCGGGGCGTTGCGCGAGGTGCTGCGCCACCCGGTCGAGCGGGCAACGCTGGTCGACATCGACGGCCAAGTCATTGCGCTCAGCAAAGCGTTCATGCCCGCTCTGAGCGACGGCGCGTTCGACGACGCGCGGGCCAATGTGATCGTCGGCGACGGCGTAAAATTCGTGAATGAGACCGAAGAGAAATACGATCTCGTGATCGTCGATTCGACCGATCCGGTCGGCCCTGGCGAGGGCCTGTTCACGAGAGCGTTTTATCGTCGCTGCGAATCGATTCTCGCGCCGCGCGGGGTTGTCGTCACCCAAAACGGGGTGCCGTTCCTGCAAGCCGATGAGCTCCGCCGGACATCGCAACGGTTTGACGGAGTCTTTGAACACCATGGTTTCTACGTGATTGCTGTTCCAACCTACTACGGCGGGTTTATGGCGCTGGGTTGGGGAAGCAATGGCCTCGACCTTGCGGCCCCCTTAACGAGCGCAACGCAGCAGCAGATTGCCGATGGCGGGCTGGCCACGCGCTACTACAACGCAGCGATCCACGGCGCGGCGTTTGCGCTACCGCAGTACATTCGGGACATCATGGCGGACTAATACCCGACAACCTTGACGCAGGGCACATGGCCCCCCACATCTACCTGCAATGGGGCGCCATCGTGGGCCTCAGGGTTTCACTCGCTCATCACGAGGAGGAAAAGCCATGGGGCGACTGTCCCTATTCGACCACCCTTTGCTGCTGGGATTCGAGGAAGTCGAACGCACCGTCGGTCGGCTAACCAAATCCGGGCAGGACGGGTATCCCCCTTACAATATTGAACAAACCGGACCCGGTGACCTTCGGATATCGCTCGCGGTAGCCGGTTTCTCCGACGAACAACTCAGCGTCACCGTCGAAACCAACCAGCTCGTGGTGCGTGGCCAACAGGCGGCGGACGAGCGCGAACGGGTGTTCCTCCATCGCGGCATTGCCGCTCGGCAGTTTCAGCGCGCGTTCGTTTTGGCTGAAGGGATCGATGTCACCGGGGCGTTCCTCGACAAGGGCATGCTCCATATCGATTTGGCGCGGCCGCCCACGGAATCGTTGGTGCGTTCGGTCGAGATCAAGTCGGCAACGAAAAAAGGGCGTCAGCCGCTCGATATAGGTCTCAACGATGGCTAATCCGGAACGTCAGGCCGCGCTGAAAACAGCGTTGGCGCAGCAGTTGCGCGAACTAACGCCGTCTGCGTTTGCGGCGCTCGGCGCCGAAGGGTTTGCCTATATCAAGCCGATCGCCGTCGACGGGGAGACCCAGTTTGCGGTGTTCCTCGCCGATGGGCGCGAGGTTGCGATCATTGCAGAACGCACGCTCGCTGAAATCGTGGTCCGCCAGAACGACCTGGAACCAGTCAGCGTTCACTGACGGTCGTCCTAGCGCCGTGTGATGTAGGCGACACCCGCTAACCCAAGAATTACACCGAGTAATCCCGCTGCAATAAGCCACGGCGGCGGACCCTTGTGGTCGGCAGGTCGCTGAAGAACTCTGGGGATCGACACCGGGAGAAGGTCTTCGGCGCGCTGTGTCATCGTCCGCGGTGCCGGCGCGCTTGGCGCCGTTGCCGGGGCTTGGTTCGGCGCAGCGCTGCTTGCGGTTTCGGCCGCAGGCGACGCGGCAGGTGGGGCTTCACTCGTTTCAGCGGATTCGGCGCCGCTCTCCGCCGCTGGGGCCGTTGGCGGCGCGACCTGTGACGGTTGCGCAGTCGGTGCCGCCGCCGGTAGGGTCGGCGGCACCACTGCGGCCTGCTGCTCGCCCACGCGCACCGTCCGATCGACGCGGAACGCGACCTTGGTCTGACCGACTTCGTCGCGGAGCAGTTCGAACATTCCTTTGTATTCGCCCGGGGCCCATCCGCTTGGCGGTTTGCGCCGACCGGTAAAGGCGAGGTTGCGGGCGCTGTGGCTTTCGAGCGGCGGTCGGGTCTGACTAACCAGCACCGACCCGTCCGGGGCGAGAATCGTGAACTTGCCGCGGTCGCCTGGCTGCGTTCCGAACAGTTCGACCCAATAAATGAGCGCTCCTGCGTCTTCAGGGAGCGTGGTGTTGGCGTGATCGCCGGCGAGAATCTCCGACCCCTTGGGCGGCCGGTCGGTGAAGCCTGCATTGAGAAGGCCGGTCTCGACGTACGGGGCCTTGTCGATGAAAGCGGCTTCGAATAGCGGCTCTCCTGCCGTGCCGCATTTTCCGGTGGCGTCGAAGCCGACGAACGGATCGACCCGCGTGTTCCCGTTGCGCACTTCGAAATGGACATGGGGAAATTCGGTCAGTCCGGACAGCCCAATTTTCCCGAGCGACTCGCCCTTTTTGATGTTCTGACCCTTGGCGACCTCGATACTGCCCTTCAGCAGATGGCAATATTGGGTGGTCCAGCCATTGGGATGTCGAAGAACGACGCCGTTACCGCACTCGCGACCGCGGACACTACTCGCGTCGGTTTCCAGGATCCCGGTATCCTCCATCCCGTCGCGAATGCCTCCTACGATGCCGTCCGCCGCGGCGATCACGGGAATTCCTTGCCGCATCACTTCAAGGTTGGCGACCCGGAAGTCGATACCGAAGTGGCGGTCGTAGGCCCGTCTCCCACAGGTGTGATCCTCGGCGCCCGGACCGGGGTCATGGTCGAAGTAGTTTTGGACCCAGCAGATTTCGGGAATCCTGCAGGCGACCGGTGGCCCGAGGACGATCGCGGGCGGCGTCGCCTGTTGCGCCTGCGCGTCCGGCGTACCGAAGACCGCCGCCAAAAGCGTGGCGGCAAAGATCAAAGCCGTGGGGAATGGCGCCGTGAATCGCATGCTCACGATGATAGCATTTCTGACCGAGCGTGGGGTTCCCGGCCGCGAGGCCACTCAAGCCGCGTGCGAGGTCGCCGTCTGCTCGGTAAGGATCGCGAAGACGGCGTCATGACTGTCCGACCCGCGAATCTTCTCGCATAAGGAATGATCGCGGAGCAGTCGGGAGATTCGCGCCAGCGCCTTCAGATGGTCCGCGCCGGCTGTCTCTGGGGCCAGTAGGGCGAACACTAGGTCGACCGGTTCGTCGTCGATTGCGTCGAAGTCGATCGGTTTCTCAAATCGTGCAAATACGCCATAGAGGCGATCCAGCCCTTCGAGTTTGCCATGCGGAATCGCGATGCCGTGACCCACGCCGGTGGTTCCGAGTCGTTCGCGCCCCAGGAGGATGTCGAAAATCTCCCGCTCATCTCGCCCGGTAATCCGCGCGGCAACAGCGGCTACTTCCTGTAAGGCTTGTTTCTTTCCGGTGACTTTAAGGTTCGAAACGACCGCGTCGGCATTGAGTAGGTCGGAAATTTCCATCTAGGGATGCTCGCTAGTCTTGGCTGTGTTGGTCAGGTTTGGGAAACGGGCCGTCAATCGAGCGGTGATGGCAATCTGCGGCGATCTGTTCACGCAGTGGGAACCGGTCGTGTCAGGGAATTGCGGTCCGTGCTTGTTCGACATCTATCGCTTTGGATCACGGTCCATACCTAGCGGTATTCGCTCGGTCCGATCCGAGGCGGCGGAACATAAGCCCCGCGCCGCAGCAATGTCAACAATTCGACTAAATGCGAAATATGGCGGAAATCCGCGCTACCTTGGGGTCGTTGCGGCGGTTTGCTTGATCCGGCGGCGCATCACGGACGAGGGAATGCGCATCGCTTCGCGGTACTTCGCTACCGTTCGCCGCGCGATGTCGATTTTCTCGGTTCGCAAGATGTCGACGATCTTGTCGTCCGAGAGGACGGTCCCGGCCGGTTCTTTATGAATCAGGTCGCGGATTCGATGCCGGACCGATTCCGCGGAGAGCGAATCGCCGCCGGTCGTCGACGTGATCGCCGAAGTGAAGAAATATTTCATTTGGTAGGTGCCGCGCGGCGTCGCCATGTACTTGTTCGTCGTGACCCGGCTCACCGTACTTTCGTGCATTTCGATTTCGGTTGCGATGTCGCGCAACGTCAGGGGGCGCAAATGCTGCACGCCGTGCGCAAAGAAGCCATCCTGTTGTCTGACAAGTTCGGCCGCGACCTTGAGGATCGTATGGGCGCGCTGTTCAAGCGACTTCACGAGCCAATTCGCCGAGTGAAGTTGTTCCGTGATGTACGCCTTGTCTTTGCGCGAACAGGGGTGCCCGTTGACTTCGGCAAAGTACTGCTGGTTCACCAAGACTTTCGGCAGGGTGTCGCTGTTGAGTTCGACTGCCCATCCGCCATTCGCACTTCGGCGCACGAATACGTCGGGGACCAGGGTTTGCGCGATCTCGTTGCTGAAGGCGAGGCCGGGCTTTGGGTTGAGCCGGCGCAGTTCTTGGATCATGTCGGCGAGGTCGTCGGCTTCGACGCCGCAGCATTCGAGCAGGGCAGCGTGGTTGTGTGCGGCGAGCAAATCCAGGTTGTCGAGTAGCGCGGCAATCGCGGGGTCGTAGCGGTTTTTCTCACGCAGTTGCAGGGCCAGGCATTCTGCGAGATCGCGGGCGAAGACGCCGACGGGATCGAAATCCTGCAACCGTTTGAGGACCTCTTCGACGCGTTCAACGGAGTCGCCGATTTGTTCGGCGATGGATTCTATATCCCCGATCAAATAGCCGGCGTCGTCCAGCATATGGATCAGGTGGAATCCGATCATCCGTTCGGCTGGGTCGATGACATCCATGTTGAGTTGGGCGGTGAGGTGATCGGTCAGGCTGATTTCTTCGCCGATGGTCTGCTCAAGAAGGTCGCCGGAGGCGTCGAAGGACGACGACCCGCCGGTGCTCGCGTAGGGGCCGCTTAATCCCGCATCCGACGGATAGCCTTCTCCGGTCGCATTGTCGGTGTAGACATCGTCGTAGCTCATATCGAGGGGCTGTTCGTTTTCGCCCGGGAGTTGGTCTGCGGTCGAGAGCGACGCGGTATCGACGCCGTCGGTCTCGCGCGCGGTCTCGGCAGCGGTGGCCCCTTCGCCGCGCTCCGGTGGATCCCCTTCGACGAGTTCCAAAAGCGGATTGCGCTCGATCTCCTGTTCGACGAACTCCGACAGTTCGATATTGGTCAGTTGCAGCAGCTTGATTGCCTGCTGCAACTGAGGCGTCATCACCAAGGATTGTGATTGCCGAAGTTCCTGCCGTTGACCGAGCGCCACCTGAACCCCCTACAGCGTGAAGCGGTCGCCGAGGTAGACTCGGCGAACCGCCTCGTGGGCGACGATTTCGGAGGGCGGTCCTTCCATGAGGATGCCACCGTCATGGAGGACGTAGGCGCGGTCGACGATATCCAACGTCTCGCGCACGTTGTGGTCGGTAATCAGAACGCCGATGCCGCGGTCTTTCAGGTGGGCAACCAGATCGCGAATATCACCCAAAGCGATTGGGTCGATCCCCGCGAGCGGTTCGTCCAGCAGAATGAAACTCGGGTTCGAGGCAAGCGCCCGTGCAATTTCGACCCGGCGACGCTCGCCCCCGGAAAGGGTTACGGCCGAGGCCCGCCGCAGATGCTCAATCGAGAACTCGGCGAGCAGCTCTTCGAGTTGCTCCTCGCGGCGATGATGGAGCGGTTCGGTCACCTCGAGCGCCGCGCGAATGTTGTTCTCGACGGTCAAACCGCGAAAAATCGACGCTTCCTGGGGAAGGTAGCCAATGCCGAGGCGCGCCCGGCGATACATCGGCAGGCTCGTGATGTCGTGCCCGTCCATCGAAATCGTGCCGTAGTCCGGGGCGATCAGGCCGGTCATGCAATAGAAGCAGGTTGTTTTGCCGGCGCCGTTGGGGCCAAGCAACGCAACAGCCTCGCCGCGCTGTACCGACAGACTGACGTTGCGCAATACAGGCCGCTTACGAAAGGATTTTCCGAGGCTACGCGCGACAAGGCCTTCGTTGTGCGCAACGAGCCTCGGTCCACCTTCACTGGTCTGCACGTCAATCTCAGTCATCGATCAAATACTACCCTATACCACGCCGGACTCTCGCCCCGATTTGGTTAACAGACCGTCAAGGCGCCGTGCCGCTGCGGGGCACGAAAAGGCCGCGAACGCGACCGTCGCCGGTGGTTTGGTCGCCGTCCATGGAACTCCGGCCGGTGCGGAGGTCCAAAACCAGGCGATTGCCCTTGAGGACATTGTCGCCCTGGGTCAGGACGACCCGACCGGTCAAGACGATGACCGCGTTGTCGACGTCGTAGGCGCCTTGATCGCCCTGGGCGGTCTCGCCGCCGGACGAGAAGAAGACCTGGCCTTCGGCGTCGATCTTGGAGATGGTTTGCGCGGTATCCGCAGCGCCGCCCTCTTGATAGTGAACCCAGAGCTTCTCGGCTCGGAGCACCATGTTTCCCTGCTTGGCATCGACGTTGCCGCTGAAAACCGCGATTTGGTTGTCCTGTTGGACTTCCAACAAGTCGGCGGCGATTTCGATCGGCAGGGCGGTGTCATGCGCACTGCGAAACTGAGCGCTTGCCGCTCCGACGAACAAAAACGCAGCGCCAAAGGCAAGCGCGGCAATTGCGGCGTGACGTCTCACGGCGCAACCGAGGGTTGGAGGGTCATCCGAACGCGCCCCTCGAAGAAGAGTCGTTGACCGTTGCGCTCCAGGCGAAAGCTGTCGGCACCGAGGGCCCCCATCGGTCCGTGGGCTTGTACCGGGCGGCGTCCCCAGGCGATCCCATTCTCAAGATCGATTTCGACCGAGGCGGTTTGGAGCGCGAAGCCGTTGTCGGCGAAAATCTCGACGCCGCCTTGCAGGGCAAGGTTCTGAGCGGTTCGGTTGAACAAGCCGGTCGCCGACATGAGCGAAATCCACGACCCGCTGGAAAGGGTCAAGTCGGCCTGCAAGGTGGTCAGATCGATCTTCTCAGGGTTCAGAGTGTCCGGGACGGCGGTGTCGGCGGTAATGACAAAGGGCTGGTTTCGTGAGTCCGTGCCGACGAAGCGGGCGCGGGTCATCCCGGTTTCGCCGGCGTCGCCATCGGGGATCGCAGCGAGGGACACCCGGAAGGTGGCGCCCTCGTCTTGGGTTTGCGGCCAGGCGATCAGGATCATGATGAGCGCGGCTGCCGTCAGCGGCAGCATCACTTTCATCAGACTGACGAAACGGCTGTATTTGCGACCGATCCCGCGCGGCGGCGGAGCAGAGAAAAATCCGGCCTTGGGCGCGGCTGCAGCACCAACTGCCCGGGAGGTCATGCCGCGCCGGCCTGCAGACAATCGTGAAGTCGAACGATGCCGACAACGCGCCCGTCGTCGACGACAAAGAGGTTGGTGATCTTGCCCGCCATGAGCGCGAGCGCCTCGGCAATCAAGCTGTCGGAGGTGATGGTTTGGGGCCCCGGGGTCATGACCGCCGCAGCCGTCAGTTCGAGAAGGCCGGGCGCCATATGGCGACGAAGATCGCCATCGGTAATGATGCCGGCCAACCGGTCGCCGTCCTCGACAATGCCCGCGCATCCAAAATTCTTCGCCGACATCACGAGGAGCACCTCGGACATCGAGGTCGTTGTCGATGCCAAGGGGACTTCGCTTCCTTTTCGCATCAAGTCGCTGACGCGAAGCAGCGCTGCGCCGAGCCGCCCGCCGGGATGGAGCACTCGAAAATGGTCGGCCGAAAATCCGCTGCGTTCCAATAGCGCAACGGCGAGCGCATCGCCCAGGGCGATCATCATGGTGCTCGACGTCGTCGGCGCCAGTCCCATCGGACAGGCTTCGGCGATCGACGGCAGTTGGAGTACGACCGTCGCGGCGCGTCCGAGCGTCGACTGAGCATTGTCCGTGATTGCGATGAGGGGAATGCTGAAGCGCTTGGCGTAGGTCAGGATGTCGGCCAGCTCGGCGGTTTCGCCGGACTTGGAAAGGAGCACGACGGCGTCCCGCTCGGTGATCATGCCGAGGTCGCCGTGGCTGGCCTCGCTGGGATGGATAAACTGCGCCGGCGTTCCGGTGCCGGCCAGCGTGGCGGCAACCTTGCCCGCGACATGGCCCGATTTGCCGATGCCGCCAACGACGACGCGGCCTTCGACATTGGCAAGAATCTCGACGGCGGCGGTGAACCGGGTATCCAGGCTGCGGGCCAGCTCGGCGAGCGCGGCCGATTCCTGGTTGAGGACACGGTGGGCGGTCGCAAGGTCGCGATCATCCGCGCTTTGGGAAGCCAAACGATGCGTGCCAAGACCCGACGTCATGCGAAACCGCCTCTAGGTTGCCCGGTGCAACCGGAACTCTATTCTACTTAGTTTATGGCCCTGGCGGACGCGAACTTCAATAATGGGCGCAATAACCTGTTACGCGGTGGCGCAATAACTTAATGCGCGAAGATATCGTCTTCAGGCCAGCCCGCGCGATCGAGTTCCACCCGTATCGGTAGAAAATCGAAACAAGACTGCGCAAGGGTCGTGCGGCCCTCGCGTTTCAGCATCGTATCCAGTTTCTCACGCAGCCGATGGAGGTAGAGAACGTCTTGGGCCGCGTAGGTCTTTTGATCCTCCGACAGGTCCGCGGCACCCCAATCGGACGATTGTTGCTCTTTGGAAAGGTCGACGCCGAGCAATTCGCGACACAAATCCTTTAGACCGTGACGGTCAGTATAGGTGCGGACAAGTTTCGAGGCGATTTTGGTGCAATAAACCGGTCCCGCCATCGGGCCGATATGGCGGCTCAGCATCGCGATATCGAACCGTCCGTAGTGAAACAACTTTAGGGCATCCGGGTTTGCCAACAGGGCCCGCAGGTTGGGCGCCGCGTAGTCCGCAGGATGGCGAAACTGGACGAGGTGGCAGTCTGCGCCGTTGCCGGAAAGTTGCACCAGGCAAAGCCTGTCGCGGGTTAGCGAGAGGCCCGTCGTTTCGGTGTCGATCGCGACGACCCTACCGAGGTCGAGGCCCGCAGGAAGATCGTTCTGGTGCAGGAAGATCTTTGGCGCGGGTGCGATATCGGCCTCCTCTGCGTATGGATCGATCTTGTCGTCACTTGGTGCCCAGGAGAAGACTCGAACTTCCACGGCCCGAAGGCCACTAGCACCTGAAGCTAGCGCGTCTACCAGTTCCGCCACCTGGGCTTAGAGCCGAGACTGGTAAAGAGAGTCGGCTAGGCGTGTCAAGCGCGCTGCACACTCATTGACCGTTTGCCATGTGCAGTTAAGATCGCCGCATTCATGAAGCGGAGGATTGGATGCGCGACCGACTGATTACCGTCATTGGCGGTTCGGGGTTCATCGGGCGGCACTTGGTGCGACGCCTGGCTGCGCAGGGGCATCGCATCCGGATCGGGGTCAGGCGGCCGGAAACGGCGCGTTTTCTGCAACCGTTGGGCGATGTCGGCCAAATTGTCCCGGTTCAAGTGAACGTTCGCGACGATACGTCCGTTCTGGCGGCGGTAAACGGGGCGTGGGGCGTGGTGAACCTTGTCGGTGTGCTGCGCAATAGCGGCCGGCAGACCTTTTCGGCGCTGCACGCACAGGGTGCCGGACGGGTCGCGCGCCTCGCCCGCATGGGCGGGGCCGAGCGCCTCGTCCACATGTCGGCGATCGGCGCATCGGGCGATTCTCCATCGTCATACGCGCGATCCAGGGCCGAGGGCGAAACCGCGGCGGCGACCGAATTCCCCGGTGCGACGGTGGTTCGGCCCAGTTTGGTCTTCGGCCCGGAGGACCAATTCTTCAATCGCTTTGCCGCGCTCGCGGCGATTTCGCCGTTTTTGCCGGTGTTCGGCAACTCCGTGGCGGAGGCGGGATCGACTCGGTTTCAACCGGTCTATGTCGGGGACGTTGCTGCGGCGATCGCCCGCTGTCTGGCCGATGAAGGAACCGCCGGGAAGACCTACGAGCTTGGTGGACCCAGGGCCTATTCCTACCGGCAGTTAATGGAACTGGTCATCGAATACACCGGTCGGCGCCGCCTCCTTTTACCGGTGCCCTTTGCCGTTGCCGCCGTCGGCGCGGCCGTCGCTGAATTGATTCCGGGCGGCCCTTTGACCCGCGATCAGGTCAAATTGCTGAGCTTGGACAACGTCTGCGGCGACCTGCCGGGCCTGGCCGATCTTGGTATCGAGGGGACGCCGGTGGAGGCTGTCGTGCCTGGATTCCTTGTGCGTTTTCGCAAGGGCGGCCGGCCGATCGCGGCCTAGTCGGCGCGCAAACTTCAGGTTAGGCCTACTGAATCGAACTGGTAGATCCAGATCAGAAGGCCGGCGCCGAGGAGCACGCGGTAGATCGCAAACGGCGTGAACGAGGCGCGGCGTAGCCATGCGAGCAACGCGGCAATCGACAGCAGGGCGACGCCAAAGGCCAAGACCCCGGTAAAGAACGCCTCGCCCAACGCGCCGCCGCCGCCGCCAAGTTGTGCGGCGTCAAGGGTGACCAAAACGCCTGCGGCAAGGATCGTCGGGATCGATAGCAGCATCGAGAAGCGGGCGGCCTCGGCCCGCTCGAAGCCGAGCATCCGCGCGGCTGTCATGGTGATTCCCGAACGGCTGGTGCCGGGGACTAGGGAAAGGACCTGGGCAAGGCCGATCAGCGCCGCATGGCCGAGCGACATGTGCTCGATCTTGCGGACAGTCAAGAAGAGCCGGTCCGCGAGGTAAAGGACGATGCCGAAGCCAAGGGTCGTCCATGCGATGATTTCGGGATTGCGAAGTTGATCGGCGAGCCCGGAGGCGACCAGCAGGCCACCGGCAATGACGACTGGAATCGAGCCCAACATGAGTAGCGAGAATAGCCGGGTCGCGGTGTTCCGCCGCCCGCGCGCCAGCCCGTAGGCGCCGGCGAACAGGGTGCCGACATCCCGCCAGAAATAGGCGATGACGGCGAGCAGGGTTCCAAGGTGGACGGCAACGTCGATTAGCAGTTTTTGGTCTGGCCAACCGATTACGGCGGGCACCAGAATCAGGTGGCCCGAGGAGCTGACCGGCAGGAACTCGGTGACGCCCTGGACCGCGGCGAGGACGAATAGCTGGAGGAGCGTCATAGGAACTACCGTGACCGACTGGCCCTAGCTACCACACCCACATCGGCAGGCCAACGCGCCACACATAGTATCGTTTCGGAACTAAATGTATGCTGATTGGGGCCGTGGACCGGCGAATCACCTTGAAATTCCCGGAAACACCAAATATAGGTCAAACAAGCTGTCTTATAATTATGATTTGGCTCGCAGAAGCGCCGAAAAAGTCCTAAGAGATTGGCGATACCGAAGGGGATCGTATGCCTGAGAACCTGCTCAAATTCGTCGACGTCGCACAGGAGCACCCTGACAAAAGGGCCGCCCAAGCGCGTACCGATGACTTCAAGGAGATTTACGAGCAGTTCCTGCGGCCCAAGGCTGCAGTGCAGGCGGCGCGCTGCTCCCAGTGCGGCGTCCCCTTTTGCCAAATCCATTGCCCGCTGCACAATAACATCCCCGATTGGTTGAAGATGACCGCGGAGGGGCGCCTTGACGAAGCCTATGAAATTTCGTCGGCGACCAACAACATGCCCGAAATCTGTGGGCGCATTTGCCCGCAGGATCGGCTCTGCGAGGGCAACTGCGTGATCGAGAAAGGCTTCGAATCCGTCACCATCGGGGCGATCGAGCGCTACATCACCGATACCGCGTGGGACAAGGGTTGGGTCAAACCGCCAACGCCGGTCCTTGAGCGCGATGAATCGGTCGGCATTGTCGGCGCCGGCCCCGGCGGCATGGCGGCGGCTGAGGAGCTGCGTCGGCTGGGCTATCAGGTCGTCATTTACGATCGCTACGACCGTGTCGGCGGTTTGATGATCTACGGCATTCCCAACTTCAAGCTGGAAAAGGAAATCGTCCGGCGCCGCGCCGAGCTGCTTAAGGATGGTGGGGTTCGATTCGAGCTGGGCTTTGAAGTCGGCCGCGACGCGACGCTACAGGAACTGCGGGACAAACACGCTGCAATCCTGATTGCGACCGGAGTTTATAAAGCGCGCGATGCCGCGCTACCGGGTGTGGGACTTGGGAACATCATTCAGTCGATGACGTTCTTGACCGCTTCCAATCGAAAAGGCCTCGGCGATGTCGTCCCGGAATTCGATAGCGGCGCGCTAAACGCCGAGGGAAAACGAGTTGTGGTTCTAGGCGGTGGCGATACGGCGATGGATTGCGTTCGTACCGCGATCCGCCAGGGTGCCACGTCGGTCAAATGCCTCTACCGGCGCGATCGTACGAATATGCCAGGCTCGATGCGCGAGGTTGAACACGCCCAGGAAGAAGGTGTCGAATTTGTTTGGCTCACCGCGCCGGAGGCATACCTCGGCGACGACGTCGTCCGCGGTGTGCGGGCGGTTCGCATCCGCCTCGGCGCTCCCGATGCGACCGGCCGCCAAACGCCCGAGATCGTCGAAGGGTCTTCCCACGAGATCGAGGCCGACCTTGTGATCAAGGCCCTGGGTTTCGATCCCGAGGACCTGCCGACCCTGTTTGGCGAACCGGGTCTCAGCGTTACAGGATGGGGAACGGTCGGCGTCGACTTCAAGACCAAGATGACGAACTTGGACGGTGTCTTTGCGGCGGGCGACATCGTCCGCGGCGCCTCCTTGGTCGTCTGGGCCGTGCGCGATGGACGCGACGCGGCAGCATCCATTCATTCGTTCCTGCAAGACAGGGTCGTCAACCAACCGAAGGAACCGGTTCGTTCCGAACGCGGAGGCAGCAATGACAAAGGCAAAGACGGAAAAAGACCAGGCCGGCGCCGCGTTCGTCAAAGCGTGGTCTGAGAACGCCGAACACCTCGCCGCACACGGCCTCTACAACCCTGCGGACGAACACGCTTCGTGCGGCGTCGGCTTTATTGCGTCGGTTGACGGCCGGCCGCAGCGCGAGGTCGTTTTAGCGGCCATCAATGCCCTGCGCGCGGTGTGGCACCGTGGCGCGGTCGGCGCCGACGGGAAGACCGGCGACGGTGCCGGCATCCATGTCCAAATCCCACAGGACTTTTTCAAGCGCCACGTTGCCCGGACCGGCCACGAGCCGTCAAAGGGCCTGTTGGCCGTGGGCCAAGTGTTTCTCCCGAAGACCGACTTTGGCGGCCAGGAGACGTGCCGGTCCATCGTGGAAACCGAAATTCTCCGCTTTGGCCACCGAATCTACGGCTGGCGGCAGGTGCCGGTGGATGCCTCCATCGTAGGCGAAGTCGCGAACGCAACGCGTCCCGAGATCGAGCAAATCATGATCGCCAACGGACGCGGCGCGTCCGAAGAAGAGTTCGAGCGCGACCTCTACGTCATCCGACGGCGGATCGAACGCCGCGTGATCGAGGCGCAGGTTCGGAACTTCTACATGTGCTCGTTGTCGTGCCGCTCGATCATCTACAAGGGGATGTTCCTGGCCGAGCAGCTCACGAACTTCTATCCCGATTTGCTCGACGAACGGTTCGTCTCGAACTTTGCGATCTTCCACCAGCGCTATTCGACCAACACGTTTCCGACCTGGGAGCTTGCGCAGCCGTTCCGCACCCTCGCGCACAACGGCGAAATCAATACGCTGAAGGGCAACGTCAACTGGATGAAGAGTCATGAGATCCGCATGATCTCGGAATACTTCGGTGCCTACGGCGAAGACATGAAGCGGGTCGTCCAGGCGGGGAGTTCCGATTCGGCGGCGCTCGATTCGGTGTTCGAGTTGCTGGTCCGTGCCGGCCGCGACGCACCGTCGGTCAAAACGCTGTTGATCCCGGAAAGCTGGTCGAACAAGTCGCATATGCCGCCGGCACAACGGGCGATGTATGCCTATTGCAATGCGGTCATGGAGCCGTGGGACGGCCCCGCCGCGATCGCGGCGACAGATGGGCGTTGGGTGGTCGGCGGAATGGACCGAAACGGCCTGCGGCCGTTGCGCTATACGCTGACCGATCGCGGCCTGCTATTCGTTGGGTCGGAAACCGGAATGGTACCGATTGACGAGCATTCGGTGATCGAAAAGGGTCGTATCGGGCCTGGTCAGATGATCGCCGTCGATCTCGCCGAAGGGAAATTCTACCACGACCGCGAGATCAAAGGCCGTCTCGCCGCGGCCCATCCTTACGAGGAATGGGCGAAAAACATCCGTCGGCTGGACAAGAAAATCGCCGGCAAGGCAGCGACGCCCGCCATCGATCGCGCCGACCTGCGCCGTCGCCAAGTTCTCGTCGGCCACACGCTGGAGGAGGTCGAGCTACTCCTTCACCCGATGGTCGAAACCGGGAAGGAAGCGACCGGGTCAATGGGCGATGACACGCCGCTCGCCGTTCTGTCGAGCGGTTACCGGGGCCTGCACCATTTCTTTCGGCAACAGTTCAGCCAGGTCACGAATCCGCCGATCGATTCGCTGCGCGAGCGCCGGGTCATGAGCCTGATCACGCGGCTGGGGAACCTCGGCAACATGCTCGAAACGGACTCGAGCCAGACCAATATTCTGCAGCTCGACTCCCCGGTCCTGACCTATGCCGAGATGGATCGCTTGCGCGAACATCTCGGATCTCAGGCTGTGGAAATTGACTGTACCTTCGAAGTCGGTACCGAATCGCTGCGCGACGCCATCGACAGAATTCGCCAGGCTAGTGAAGAGGCGGTGCGGCGCGGCCCAGTGCATCTTTTCTTGACCGATGAGAACGTTTCGGCGACCCGGGCGCCGGTGCCGATGATCCTGGCCGCCGGTCGGATCCATACGCACCTCGTCGAACAGGGCCTGCGGACTTTTTCGTCGATCAACGTTCGCTCGTCGGAATGCCTCGACGTTCATTACTTCGCGGTCCTGATTGGGGTCGGTGCGACGACGGTGAATGCCTATCTTGCAGAGACCGCCATTGCCGATCGGCAAAGTCGCGGCTTGTTCGGCGATCTCGATATCGATACCTGCCTCGAACGCTACAAGGAAAGCGTGGACGCGGGCCTTCTGAAGGTCATGTCGAAGATGGGTATCGCGGTGATCTCGTCCTATCGCGGTGGCTACAACTTCGAAGCCGTCGGGCTGTCGCGCACCGTCGTGGCAGAGATGTTCCCAGGGATGGTCTCCCGTATTTCGGGGATCGGCCTGCCCGGCATCGAGAAGAAAGTGCTCGATCAGCACGCCAAGGCCTTCGCTCAGGGCGTCGTGACGCTCCCGGTCGGGGGGCTGTATCGCTATCGCAACAACGGCGAGGTTCACGCGTTTGACGGCCGGTTGATTCACCTGTTGCAAACGTCTCTCGAAAAAGATTCCTACGAGATTTACAGCCGGTACGCCGAAGCCGTCCACAAGATGCCGCCGGTGCAACTCAGGGATCTTCTTGAGTTTCATTCGGATCGTGCGGCAATCAACGACGACAATGTCGAATCCATCACGAAAATTCGGCAACGCTTCGTCACCGGGGCCATGTCGCTCGGCGCACTTAGTCCCGAGGCGCACGAGACGCTGGCTATCGCCATGAACCGCATTGGGGCTAAGTCCGATTCGGGCGAAGGCGGCGAGGCGCGCGAGCGGTTCTCTCCGAGGCCCAACGGCGACAACGCCAATTCCGAGATCAAGCAAATCGCCTCGGGCCGGTTCGGTGTAACGGCCGAGTACCTCAACAAATGCGGCGAGATCGAAATCAAAATCGCGCAAGGCGCCAAGCCGGGCGAGGGCGGTCAGCTTCCGGGGTTCAAGGTGTCGTCTTTGATCGCCAAACTTCGGCACTCGACCCCCGGCGTCACCCTGATCTCGCCACCGCCGCATCACGATATTTATTCGATCGAGGATCTTGCTCAGCTCATTTATGACTTGAAGCAAATCAACCCGGACGCGCTGGTCAACGTGAAGCTGGTGGCGGAGGCGGGAATCGGGACGATTGCGGCGGGCGTCGCCAAGGCCAAGGCCGACGTCATCATGATTTCCGGATATTCGGGCGGCACAGGCGCCAGCCCGCAGTCGTCGATCAAATATGCAGGGGTGCCATGGGAAATGGGCCTGACCGAGGTCAACCAGGTCTTGACCCTCAACCGCCTGCGGCATCGCGTTAAGCTGCGGGTCGACGGCGGTTTCAAGACGGGCCGCGACGTTGTGATCGCCGCCATGATGGGCGCCGAGGAATATGGGATCGGCACGGCCGGCCTCGTCGCAATGGGGTGCATCATGGTCCGCCAATGCCACTCGAACACCTGCCCGGTCGGGGTCTGCACGCAACGTGAAGACCTTAGGGCGAAGTTCGAAGGGACGCCCGAGAAGGTGGTCAACCTGATGAGCTTCATCGCCCAAGAGGTACGCGAGATTCTGGCAGGCCTCGGCTATAGCCGGTTGGATGAAATCGTCGGTCGCACGGACCTCTTGTTCCAAGTCAGTCGCGGGGCCGAGCATCTGGACGATCTCGATCTCAATCCGTTGCTCGTTCAGGCCGATCCGGGCGATAGCCCGCGGGTCTTTTCGATCGAGGGGCGCAACGAGGTTCCCGATACGCTGGACGCGCAGATGATCAAGGATGCGCATGAGGTCTTCGACCGCGGCGAGAAAATGCAGCTCGCCTACAGCATTCGCAACACTCACCGCGCGATCGGCACGCGGTTCTCCTCCAAACTGGTTCGCCGTTTCGGACCTGACGGACTGACGCCAGACCACATTACGGTCCAGTTGCGCGGGTCGGCCGGGCAGTCTCTGGGTGCGTTTGCGCTCCAGGGATTGAAGCTTGTGGTCTCGGGCGACGCCAACGACTACGTCGGCAAAGGGCTTTCTGGCGGTACCATCGTGGTGCGACCGGTACCGTCGGCGCCGATTGCCAGCAACGAGAATGCCATTATCGGGAATACCGTGCTGTATGGGGCGACGTCCGGAAAACTGTTTGCTGCCGGTCAAGCCGGCGAACGTTTTGCGGTGCGCAATTCGGGCGCGCGGGTGGTTGTCGAAGGATGCGGTTCGAACGGTTGCGAGTACATGACGGGGGGTACAGCGGTGATCCTTGGCCCGGTCGGCGACAACTTTGCGGCGGGAATGACCGGCGGCATGGCATTCGTTTACGACCGCGAGGGAACGTTCGAGCAGAACGTCAACACCGAGCATGTGATCCATCAACGCATCCAGTCGGCCCATTGGGATCGGGTTTGCCGTGAGCTCGTCGAGGAGCATGTGGCCGAAACCGGATCGACCTTTGCCGAAGATCTGCTGATCCACTGGGATCTCGAGATCGGTAATTTCTGGCAGGTCGTCCCCAACGAAATTGCGGCGGCTCTCGAGCATCCGCTCGTCGACGGCGAGGACGCGCTTGAATCAGCCGGGAGCGACTGATCCTGCGGCGAACCGGTCAGGCACAAGCGTGGTAAGCTGAAGGACGATGCTGGCCCTTCATCATTTTTGGCTATGTCCGTTTAGCCGCAAGGTACGCGTCGTACTCGGGGAGAAAGACGTCCCGTTCAATCTCGTTTTCGAGAAGTATTGGGAGCGTCCTGAAGCGTTTCTGGCGCTGAACCCCGCCGGCCAGGTTCCGGTTCTGGTCGACGACGAGGGGATCGCTTTGGCCGACAGCAACGCGATTTGCGAGTACCTTGACGAGCGTTACCCGGACCGTCCGCTCATCGGCTTCGATGCCCGCGCGCGCGCCGAGACGCGCCGTCTGGTCGCGTGGTTCGATGGCAAGTTCTTTGAAGAAGTCACCCGTAACGTTGTCGACGAGAAAGTCCTGAAGCGATTCATGCGAATGGGGCACCCGGATTCCGGCGCGATCCGGGCGGGCCAGCAGAACCTGGGCTACCATCTCGACTATATCGGTTGGCTGACGGAGCGCCGGAACTGGCTGGCCGGCGACGATTTCGGGCTCGCCGACGTTGCTGCTGCGGCTCATTTATCCTGTGTGGACTACCTGGGCGATGTTCCCTGGTCCGGCCACGAGGCGGCCAAGGATTGGTACGCGCGCGTCAAATCGCGACCGAGCTTTCGCACTTTGTTGGCAGATCACATTCCGGGCCTCGCACCGCCGAAGCACTATGCGGACCTCGACTTCTGATCGAGGCGGGACGATGAGCGCGCAGCGTGAGGCGATACGCGCGCGGGCGCTCGAACTGGGTTTCGACACCGTTGGCGTTGGACCGGCCGATATTGGGCCGCGGCCCGGTGAGGTGTTGGCGGCATTCGTCGCTGACGGCGCCCACGGCGGGATGACGTGGCTTGCCGACCGAATGACCGAACGGCAAAACCCGCCCGCGCTGTGGGGCGGGGTGCGCAGCGTCGTTTCAGTCGCGATGAACTATGCCCCGCCGGACGATCCGCTTACCGCTCTGGCAATGCCTGGGCATGGCGCCATCTCGGTGTATGCACGCGGCGATGACTATCACGACGTCATGAAGAAGCGTCTGAAGGCATTGGGACGCTGGGTAAACGAATACTTAGGGGTTGAGGTCAAGGTTTTCGTAGATACCGCGCCGGTGATGGAAAAGCCGGTCGCCCAGGCCGCCGGCCTGGGTTGGCAAGGCAAACACACGAACCTGGTGTCGCGCCGGTATGGCTCGTGGCTGTTCCTGGGCGAGATCTTCGTCGCTGCCGATTTGCCACCCGATGCGCCGCACGGCGACCATTGTGGAACATGTGCGCGGTGCCTGACGGTCTGTCCGACCGATGCGTTCCCGGCCCCCTATCGATTGGACGCGCGGCGCTGCATTTCCTACCTCACGATTGAGCACAAAGGGCATATCGACCGCGCGCTCCGACCGTTGATCGGCAATCGTATCTATGGCTGCGACGATTGTTTGGCGGTGTGCCCGTGGAACCGGTTTGCCGAGGTGTCTCAGCACACCCAACTTTGGGCGCGGGAGGAGCTTAGAGCGCCGCCGCTTGCCGACCTTGTCGCGCTGACTGACGACGCTTTTCGCACGTTTTTCCGCAAGTCGCCGATCAAGCGGACCGGCCGGGCGCGCTTTGTCCGCAACGTCCTGATCGCCATTGGCAATAGCGGCGACCCTGCATTGCTCCCGCGGGTCATCGAGCGGTTGCGCGACGAATCCCCGTTGGTCCGCGCTATGGCTGTCTGGGCGCTTGGACGCCTTGGCGATAGCGCCACGTGCGATCGGCTGGCGCGCGATCATGTCGCTGACGAGACCGATCCCGACGTTCTCGAAGAATGGCGACAGGTGCGCGGCCAATGACGAAGAAACTGGTGTGCTTGGGTATGGGATACAGCGCCGCGGCGCTGGCCCAGCGTTTGTTGCCCCAGGGTTGGACGATTGTCGGTACCTGTCGGTCAGACGAGAAGCGGGTGGATCTTGCCGCGCGCGGGTTCGGGACGGTGTTGTTTTCCCGCCAAGATGCGCTTTCCGCCGATGTCCTTGACGGTGCGACCCACGTGATTTCCTCGATTTCCCCCGACGAGCACGGCGACCTGGCGGCAGCATGGTTGGCGGAAAACGTCACAGTGGCTGGCCGGCTGCAATGGGCCGCTCTTCTCTCGACGACCGGGGTATACGGCGATCGCGGCGGTGACTGGGTGGATGAAGATGCGGAACTTCGGCCAACCGGTATCCGGAGCCAACGTCGTGTCGCGTCGGAGCGGGCGTGGCTGGACCTCTACCGCGCACACGGCATTCCGACCCATATCTTTCGACTCGCTGGGATCTATGGACCGGGTCGGAGTCCTCTAGATCGCATTCGGCATGGCGATGCCCGGCGCATCGTGAAGCCTGGTCTTGTGCTGGGGCGGATTCATCTCGCCGATATCGTCGGTGTCCTAAGCGCCTCGATGGAGAATCCGCGCCCCGGCGCCATCTACAACGTGACCGACGATGAACCGGCGCCGCCCCAGGACGTGGTGACCTACGGTTGTGGTTTGCTCGGGATCGAGCCGCCGCCAACCGAGGACTTCACCGATGCCGAGATGTCGGCTATGGCGCGCAGCTTCTATGAGGACTGCAAACGGGTCCGCAACGATCGAATGAAGCGTGAACTCGGCTATCGGCTATGCTATCCGACCTACCGAGACGGTCTCGCCGCCCTTGCCGCTTCGCCGAGCCGCGAAAATGGCGGTTTCTAGACTGCAAGGGCACAGGTTTCCTCCACCGTCCGGAGGATTCGGTTGATCTGCGCCGGCTCGGACAGGCGGTGGTCGCCGTCCTTGATGAGCGTGACGACGACATCGCGGCTTGTGAGAGCGTCTGCCGTTTTCAACGCATGCTGCCAAGGGACGTCGGGATCGTCGATCCCATGAATCAGTCTGACCGGACCGGCGAAGGGGATTGGCTGGCGCAGGACCAGATGATTGCGGCCTTCGATGATGAGAGTGTGGGTGATTGGGGTCGGTTCGGGATCGTAGGGTGACGGTTCGAAATAGACGCCGTCGGCCACAAGCGTTGCTCGGATGGTTTCGTCGAAGGTGTCCCACATCAGGTCTTGGGTGAAATCCGGTGCGGCGGCGATTCCGACCATGCCCGCAACCCGTTCGGGCCGCGCGCGCGCCAGGAGAAGCATGATCCAACCGCCCATACTTGAACCGACCAGGACCTGCGGGCCTGTCGTGAGTCGGTCCACCACCGCGACGGCATCGTCAAACCATCGACCGATCGTCCCGGCGCGAAAGTCACCCGACGACGCGCCGTGGCCGAAATAATCGAAGCGAATGAACGCGCGGTTGGCGTCGCGGCAAGCCCGTTCAAGCGCTGTCGCCTTGGTGCCCGTCATATCGGAGCGAAATCCGCCGAGAAAAATGACGCCGGGTGATTCGCCTCGCGTACAATGATAAGCAATGTCGTGGCCGTCGCCGCGCGCCAGTTTTTGCGGCGAATTTTCGGTCTGGTGAGAGATATCGTTCATAGGCGTCCGGTCGCATGATCTCTGTCGAACAGACACGTCCGCTCCGAAGCGGTCCCCGCGTCCCGGTGATCTTGCAGGTATTGCCGGAACTCGTCACCGGCGGGGTTGAGCGCGGGACCGTCGATATCGCCGCGGCAGTGGCGAGCATGGGTTGGGTTAGCATTGTGGCGTCGGCCGGCGGACCGATGGTCGCCGACCTCGAACGGGTGGGGAGCGAGCATATCACGTTGCCGCTTCACTCGAAAAAACCCTGGACAATGCATCGCAACGCCGGCGCTCTCACCGAGCTGATCTTTGATCGCAAGGTCGACATTGTTCATGCTCGCAGCCGCGCTCCTGGTTGGAGCGCGATGATCGCGGCGCGGCGAATCGGGACGCATTTCGTGACGACCTATCATGGAGCCTACAACGCGACCAACCCGATCAAGAATTTGTACAACTCGGTGATGGCCCGTGGCGAAAGGGTGATCGCGATTTCGGAATTCATCGCACGCCACATCCAGCAGCGGCACGGTATCGCTCCCCAGCGTATCGCTACCATACCTCGCGGCGTCGATGTCGGGCTATTCGACCCGCAGCGCGTCTCAGCGGAGCGCATCATTCAGCTTGCAACCGCCTGGCGCCTCCAGGATGGGATGCCGGTGATTATGCTGCCGGGGCGCTTGACCCGGTGGAAGGGTCAGAACGTCTTGATCGACGCCCTCGCTCACCTCGGTCGGGACGACGTCCGGTGCCTTCTGGTCGGATCGGATCAGGGCCGTACCGGGTATCGCAACGAGTTGGAAAACCTTGTGCGCAGTCGAAACCTCGACCATGTCGTCCACATTGTGGACCATTGCCGCGACATGCCGGCGGCCTACATGTTGGCCGACGTCGTGGTCTCCGCGTCAACCGACCCCGAAGGCTTCGGCCGGGTTGCGGTCGAGGCCCAAGCAATGGGCCGCCCGGTCGTGGCGAGCGATCACGGCGGTGCACGGGAAACGGTGCGTCCCGGCGAAACCGGGTGGCTGGCTCCCCCTGGAGACGCCAAGGCGCTTGCCGAAGCGATCTCGGCCGCGCTCGCGATGGACGCCGCGGCGCGGGCGAAGATGGCAACGGTCGCGCGGGCCCACGTTGTCGAACACTTTACTGTTGCCCAAATGCGCGCCGCGACGGTCGCTCTCTATCAAGATGTGCTCGGGACGGCGCCGCAGGGGCCGGTTTCTTGACTTGGGCGAGGAACGCCCCAAGTATCCGGCCCAACGCAACAGTCCCACCCCTTCGAACATAGTAAAGATCGCTTAACAATGGTTGCCATTACGCTGCCCGACGGGCGCATCCAAACCCATGACCAACCTGTGACCGGTGCCGGCATTGCTCGCGGTATCGGACCTGGCTTGGCCAAGGCTGCCCTGTGTATTCGGGTCGACGGGGCGTTGTGGGATCTGTCCCGCGAGATCGACCGTGATGCGTCGATCGAAATCGTTACCGCGAACGACGAAGCGGAAGCGCTCGATATACTGCGGCACGATGCCGCCCATGTGCTCGCCGAAGCGGTCAAGGAGTTGTATCCCGAAGCTCAGGTGACGATCGGGCCGAACATCGAAAACGGTTTCTATTACGATTTCGCCCGCGAAGAACCGTTTACACCCGAAGACCTCGAAAAGATCGAAACGCGCATGCATGAGATCGTCGACCGCGACGAGGTCATCGCCCGTGAAGTTTGGGATCGCGACGAAGCGGTCGCATATTTCACGCAAAAGGGCGAAATTTACAAAGCCGAGATCATCGGTGGGTTGCCGGTCGAGGAAGAGGTGACGGTCTATCGCCAGGGCGACTTTTTGGATCTTTGCCGCGGCCCCCACCTCCCGTCCACAGGGCGACTCGGGCATGCCTTCAAACTGATGTCCATTGCCGGCGCCTACTGGCGCGGCGATTCGCGCAACCCGATGCTGCAACGAATTTACGGCACCGCGTGGCGCAACGAGAAAGAACTCAAGGCCTATTTGCATCGTCTGGAAGAGGCCGAAAAGCGCGACCACCGGCGCATCGGTCGGGAACTATCGCTGTTCCACCTCCAGGAAGAAGCTGCGGGCAGCGTATTTTGGCACCCCAAGGGCTGGACCATCTACCGCGAGGCCGAGCAATACATGCGCCGGCGCCTTGATGCATCCGACTACCGTGAGGTTAGGACGCCGCAGCTAATCGATCGCAAGCTTTGGGAAGCGTCGGGCCACTGGGAAAAATTCCGGGACAATATGTATACGGCCGATGACGAGGGCGATCGTGTCCTCGCCCTGAAGCCGATGAATTGCCCCGGACACGTTCAAATCTTTCGTCAAGGCCTCAAGAGCTACCGAGACCTGCCGCTGAGGCTTGCGGAGTTCGGGTCGTGTCACCGGAGCGAACCGTCGGGCGCGCTCCACGGTTTGATGCGCGTGCGCCAGTTCACGCAGGACGACGCGCACATTTTTTGTACCGAGGAGCAGATCAACGCCGAGACGCTTGAGTTTTGCGCGTTGCTCCAGTCGGTCTACCGCGATTTTGGGTTCGAGGAGGTGAAGGTCCTTTTTGCCGATCGCCCGCCGGTGCGGGCCGGATCCGACGCCGTGTGGGATCGTGCAGAGGCCGCGCTCCGCGAGGCCGTGGACAGCGCCGGCCTCGACTGGTCGCTCAATCCGGGCGAAGGAGCGTTCTACGGACCGAAGCTCGAATTTCACCTGACCGACGCGATTGGGCGGTCATGGCAGTGCGGTACCTTGCAGGTCGACTTCGTTCTGCCCGAGCGGTTGGACGCGACCTACGTCGGCGAAGATGGGGCGAAGCACCGTCCGGTGATGTTGCACCGCGCGATATTGGGCAGTTTTGAGCGCTTTATCGCGATCTTGATCGAACACCATGCCGGGCGCATGCCATTGTGGCTCGCGCCGGTCCAGGCGGTGGTCGCGACCATTACCGAGGCGGCGGACGAAGCCGCCCGGGGCGTACGCGAACAACTGGCGGCGGCGGGGTTGCGTGCTGAACTCGATCTGCGCAACGAAAAGATCAATTACAAGGTCCGCGAGCATTCGCTGGCGAAGGTTCCTTACATCTTCGTGTTGGGTGAACGCGAGGCTGCAGAAAACACGGTGTCGGTCCGCAAGCTGGGGGATAAGCAGCAAGAAGTCCTTGCGCAAGACAAGGCAGTCGATATCCTGCGCCAGGAAGCGGCCCCGCCAGATCGACGGTAGTACCGGTTCGACTGACGGACCGGTTGCGCGGCCTAGGCTACCGAAGCGGTCTGTCAATTTGAAGCAACGGAAGGGAGTTACGCATACCCAGGAGACCACACCACGCGCCGCCGCCTGTCGCAAAACAAGGGCCGCGCGTCAACGACGAGATCAACGTTTCCTCCGTTAGGCTGGTAGCAGCCGATGGCGAGGTCGTTGGCGTTGTTGGAATTGAAGAGGCCCTTGCTATGGCTGAAGAAGCCGGTTTGGACCTCGTCGAAGTCGCCCCCAATTCAAGCCCGCCTGTCTGCAAGTTGCTGGACTATGGAAAGTTCAAATACGAGGCGCAGAAAAAGGCGAATGCTGCCCGGAAGAAGCAAAAGGTCATCGAGGTCAAAGAGATCAAGATGCGGCCGGGGATCGACGACCACGACTACGATGTCAAAATGCGGTCGATCGTTCGATTCATCGATGAGGGTGACAAGGTCAAGGTGACGCTTCGTTTCCGGGGCCGCGAAATGGCCCATCAGGACATCGGTATGCGCGTGCTCGAACGGGTTCGCGACGACGTCGAGGAAATGGCCAAGGTCGAGCAGTTCCCGAAAATGGAAGGCCGCCTTATGACTATGGTCATTGCCCCGCGCTGATCGAAGCGCGGAGGTCGGTGTTCGGCCGTCGCGTCATTCCGCAGTGAGGCGCACGGCGACCAGTTCTTGTTTGGCTTGGGTGATCACAAGATAGGCGCTTTGTAGCGCAAGACCGCCCATGACCAGGCCGACCGCGACGTCCGGCCACCCGCTATTCGTCAGAAACACTGCGCCTCCGGCGGCAATCACGGCGACATTGCCGATGGCATCGTTGCGCGTACACAGCCAGGCCGAGAGGCGGTTCGAATCGCCCGATCGAAAGCGAAATAGGATCGCGGCGCTGGC
The DNA here is from genome assembly GCA_964350495.1 of uncultured Alphaproteobacteria bacterium. Taxonomy (GTDB): domain Bacteria; phylum Pseudomonadota; class Alphaproteobacteria; order SHVP01; family SHVP01; genus CALJDF01. The sequence goes on along the minus strand of CAYGKG010000003.1, from coordinate 7,352 downwards.
GAGGTTTGCCGCCAAGGCGGCAATCCCGACCCCGCTCATCATCGGCGCCGACGGGACGGTCTCGACTACCGCCTGATAGATCGAAGCGCCCACGACCCAGGAACCGAAGGTCGCCATCGTTACGCCCTTCACCAGTGCGGCCGAAGCGCGCCAGCGCAAGGCAGAGCCGAGCACGGCTAGGCTCAGGGCGTAGGTCGCCGCATCGCCGAGAAAGTCCAGTGCATCGGCCTGAAGGGCGACAGAACCGCCGACCAGCCCGGCCGTCCCCTCGATTGCAAACATCGCCGCATTGATGACGAGAACCGCGACAAGGGCCTGGCGGTAACGGGAATCGTCGATCGGCGCCGTCGGATGATGGTGGCTGCAACCCGGCATCTAGCGCGCGCCATCGTCGGTGTCAGGTTCGGATAGATGCTCCAGCATATCGGTGAGGACGCGGTCGATGTGGTGGTCGGACAAGATGTACAGGACAAGCCGCCCCTTGCGCTCGGTGCTGACAATGCGGGTGGCGCGGAGCAGGCGGAGGTGATGGCTGACGAGCGAAGGCGATAGATCGGTTGCGCGAGCGATGTCGCCGACCGGGATAGGCCCCTTGCGGCATTCCAAGAGGACGCGAAGGCGGCTCGGATCGCCGAGCAAGCGGAAGACTTCAGCAAGTTCCGTAAGACGATCCATATGACAATATATAAACACCTATTCATATATGGAAGCAAGCCTATCATCGACTGGATGGTCTACCTGCGCCGCGCGACCCTTGTTTTGCGCCCACCGGGCCGCTATAAACCCCGCCTCAAGGTGGCCGGGCCGAAAGGGCATGCCTATCCGCCGAAAAGCTTCAGCGCGATTTGAAAGGAAGCAAATGCCCAAGCTAAAGACGAAAAGTGGCGCCAAAAAGCGCTTCAGCCTTACCGGTACGGGCAAGGTTCGGATGAATCAGGCCAACAAGCAACATGGCATGATCAAGCGGACCAACAAACAAATCCGCGCCCAGCGCGGAACGTCGATCTTGAGCGCACCAGACGCAAAGATCGTCAAACGTTTCATCCCATACGGTTAGGGCAGCGCCATGGCACGCGTTAAACGGGGCGTCACTTCGCACGCCCGTCACCGCAAGGTCGTCAAAGCCGCGAAAGGATTCCGCGGTCGTAGCAACAGTTCCTTTCGCATCGCGATCGAGAAGGTCGAAAAGAGCCTTCAGTACGCGTACCGCGATCGGCGCGTTCGCAAGCGGCAGTTTCGCGCCCTTTGGATTCAGCGCATCAATGCCGCCGCGCGCGAGCACGGTCTGACCTACGGGCGATTTATCAACGGCCTCAAGCTCGCGGGCGTCGAGGTTGACCGTAAGGTGCTGGCCGACCTCGCTGTTAAGGAGCCTGGGGCCTTCGGCAAACTCGCCGAAGCGGCACAAACTGCCCTTGCTACCGCACCGGAAAAGGCTGACGCGACGGCCTAAATCGGCCCTCTCGGAAAGTCACTCTCGAAGGGTCCAACTGGGAACCCTCTAGTGATGACTATGCAAGACCCGACAGAAACCGAATCCGCGCTAATGGCTGCCGTAAAGGCAGCCGAAAGCCTCGACGCGCTTGAAGAGGTGCGTGTGCGCGCGCTTGGCCGTAAGGGCCAAATCACCGACATGATGAAGGCGCTCGGATCTATGGCGCCCGAAGAGCGGCGCAACGCGGGCCCCCTGTTGAACGGTCTGAAGGCGCGCGTTTCGGCAGCGATCGATGCGCGCCGCGCCGACCTCGAAGCGGCGCATCTCGAAGTTCGCTTGAGGGAGGAGAGCGTCGATCTATCGTTGCCGGTTCGGCCGGAACACGTCGGCACGGTTCATCCGGTCAGCCAAGTGACCGAGGAGCTGATCGCGATCTTTGCCGACATGGGTTTCGAGCTCGCCGAAGGGCCCGACGTCGAAGATGACTTTCACAATTTCACGGCGCTCAACATGCCGCCCGAGCACCCGGCCCGCCAGATGCACGATACGTTCTATCTCGCGCTGGATGATTCGGGTGCACAGAAATTGCTCCGGACCCACACCTCGACGGTACAAATTCGCTCAATGATGTCGCGCCCGCCGCCGCATCGGATCATCGTGCCCGGCCGTACCTACCGGTCCGACTCGGACATGACCCACACCCCGATGTTTCATCAGGTGGAGGGCCTGGTGATCGACAAAACGACCCACATGGGTCATCTGAAGGGGTGTTTGATCGAGTTTGCCCGGGCGTTCTTCGACGTTGACGACCTCCCGTACCGATTCCGGCCGAGCTATTTTCCGTTCACCGAACCGAGTGCCGAGATGGATATCGGGTGTTCGCGGGCCGACGGCGAATTGCGTATCGGTGCGGGTGACGACTGGTTGGAAATCCTCGGCTGTGGCATGGTCAATCCACGCGTCCTTGAAAACTGCGGGGTCGATTCGACCGAGTATCAGGGCTTTGCCTTCGGCGTCGGGATCGACCGAATCGCGATGCTCAAATACGGCATCCCCGACCTCCGCGCGTTCTTCGATTCGGATCTTCGTTGGCTGCGCCACTACGGCTTCAGCGCCTTCGACGTCCCGACCCTCGCCGGGGGATTGGCGCGATGAAATTCACCATGGGCTGGCTGAGAGAGCACCTCGAAACGGAGGCCTCTCTCGCCGATGTGGTCGCGAAACTAACGGCGATCGGGTTGGAAGTTGAGAGTGTCGTCGATCCCGGCGAGGCGCTTACCGCCTTCGTCGTCGGTGAGGTCACCGAATGCACGGCCCATCCCGATGCTGACAAGTTGCAGGTGTGCCAGGTCGACCTCGGTGTCGGCGCGCCGGTTCAAGTTGTGTGCGGTGCGCCCAACGCTCGGGCTGGAATAAAGGGTGTTTTTGCGCCCGCCGGGGCAACCGTGCCGGGGAGCGGCCTTCACCTAAAGAAGACGAAAATACGAGGTGTGGAAAGTAACGGCATGTTGTGCTCGGCGCGGGAGCTTGGCATTTCGGACGAACATGAGGGTATCGTCGATCTCCCCGCTGACGCCCCCGTTGGCGCGCCCTATGCCGTGTATGCCGGCCTGAACGACCCTGTTATTGAAATCGCGATCACGCCGAATCGACAGGATTGCCTTGGCGTTGCAGGTATCGCACGCGATCTTGCCGCCGCCGGTCTGGGGCGGATCGTGTCCGCACAACCGCCCGTTACGGCGGCTTTCTTCACCAGTCCGATCGGCGTGGAACGCCGGTTGGGCGACGACGGCGACGCCTGTCCGATTTTCGTTGGCCGTTACGTTCGCAACGTCAAGAACGCCCCGAGTCCACAATGGCTCCAGGCCAGGTTGCGGGCTATCGGGCTCCGCCCCATTTCGACTCTCGTCGACATCACCAACTTCATTACATTCGACCGTGGGCGCCCACTCCATGTCTTCGATGCCGACACGATCGCGGGCGGTATTCATGTGCGGTTGTCGCGCAATGGCGAAAAACTCCTGGCGCTAGATGGACGGGAATACGACCTTGACGACCAGGTCACGGTGATCGCCGATGACGACGGTCCGTTGGCGCTTGGCGGGATCATCGGCGGTGAGTCGTCGGGTTGTACGCCGGAAACGACGAACGTGTTCGTCGAGGCCGCACTTTTCGATCCTATTCGCACTGCCATGACCGGCAGAAAACACGGCCTGATCAGCGATGCGCGTTACCGTTTCGAACGGGGCGTCGACCCCGATGCGGTCCATGCGGGCATAGACCTCGCGACCAAAATGATCGTCGATCTGTGCGGCGGTGAGGCGAGCGACCTTGTGGTCGCTGGCGCAGTGCCTGCATGGCGCCGGCAACTCTCTTTTCGTCCGGCGCGGGTTCATCAGCTCGTCGGTCTCGACGTGCCTGAGGATGAAAGCGTGCGCATTCTCAAATCCCTCGGCTTCAGCGCCGAACCGGCGGAGGGTGCACTCGCCATCGACGTTCCTTCGTGGCGGCGGGATATCGACGGCGAGGCTGACTTGGTTGAGGAAGTTGCCCGTATTGTCGGCTACGACAACATTCCGATTGTTCCATTAGCGAAGAAACGCGCGGTCACGCGCCCGGCACTGACTGGCCCGCAGCGCCACCGCTTGTTCGCCCGCCGGGTCCTTGCCGCCCGCGGCCTACATGAATGTGTGACGTGGTCGTTTATGCCCGGTCGGCTGGCGGCCCATTTCGGCGGGGCGAAACCCGAACTTACGGTGGTTAACCCGATCAGCGCCGATCTCGACGTCATGCGCCCCAGCGTTCTGCCCAACCTGATCGCAGCAGCGGCGCGCAACGTCGATCGCGGTTTCTCGGACGTCGGCCTCTTTGAGGTTGGTCCACAATACGGCGACGACACGCCCGAAGGGCAGAGCACCGTTGCGGCTGGGATCCGGCGCGGGAACGCGGTTTCCCGCAATTGGTATGGCGCGGCGCGCCCGGTCGATGCCTTCGATGCCAAGGCAGACGCGCTGGCGGTTTTGGGGGAGGCAGGCGTGCCAATAGGCAGGCTCACCGTGTATCCCGAAGCGGCGCCGTGGTATCACCCGGGCCGATCGGGCACCCTGCGGCTTGGCCCCAAAACCGTGCTCGCCGCCTTTGGCGAAGTGCACCCTAAGATTCTCGAGCACCTGGACTGCGATGGTCCGTGCGTCGCGTTCGAGGTCCACCTGGATTCGATACCGAAACGCCGCCGCGAGAACACGACGAATCGCGGTGCGCTCGACCTCCATGCGCTGCAACCGATCGATCGCGATTTTTCCTTTGTGGTCGCCGAGGCGGTTTCGTCCAGCGAGCTGGTTGCTGCGGCGCTCGGTGCCGACAAGAAGTTGATCGCCGAAGCCACCGTATTCGATGTCTTTGCCGGCGAATCGCTCGGAGCAGGTATGAAATCGGTCGCTATCCGCGTCGTTCTGCAGCCCGACGACCATACCTTGACCGAAGCCGAGATCGACGCGGTCGCCAAGCGGATTATTGCCGACGTTGAGAAATCGACGGGCGCAACGCTGAGGGGCCAGTGATCGAAACCCGTCCCGGAGCCCCCCGATGACCGATCTCGCCCACATCCGAAATTTTGCCATCATTGCCCATATCGATCATGGCAAGTCGACGTTGGCAGACCGCCTGATCGAACATTGTGGCGGTGTCGACGCCCGCAACATGAAAGCGCAGTTGCTCGATTCGATGGATATCGAACGCGAGCGGGGCATCACCATCAAAGCGCAGACGGTACGGCTGCAATACACGGCATCGAGCGGCGAGGTTTTCGAGCTCAATCTCATGGACACGCCGGGCCATGTCGACTTTGCCTACGAAGTCAGCCGCAGCTTGTCGGCTTGCGAGGGATCGCTTCTGCTCGTCGATGCAAGCCAAGGGGTTGAAGCGCAAACGCTGGCGAACGTTTACAAAGCGATCGACGTCAATCACGAGATCATCGTCGTCCTCAATAAAATCGATTTGCCCGCAGCCGAACCGGCGCGCATCCGTCAACAGATCGAGGACGTAATCGGCCTCGATGCGAGCGATGCGATCGAGGTTTCGGCCAAGACCGGCCAAGGGATCGGCGAGGTTTTGGAAGCGTTGGTGTCGCGCCTACCCGCCCCGCAGGGCGACCCCGAAGCGCCGCTCAAGGCCCTTTTGGTCGACTCCTGGTATGACGCCTATCTCGGCGTTGTCATCCTCACGCGCATCTACGACGGCCGACTGAGAAAAGGCATGCGCGTCCGGATGATGGCGACGGGCTCGGAGCACACCGTCGAGCGGGTGGGCTTTTTTTCGCCCAAGGCCAACACGGTCGATGAACTCGGGCCGGGCGAAATGGGCTTCATCACGGCCGGCATCAAAGAGGTCGCCGACACCAATGTCGGCGATACGTTGACCGAGAGTAGGCGCCCGACAGCCAAAGCCCTTGCAGGCTTCCAGGCAAGTGTGCCGGTGGTCTTTTGCGGCCTCTTTCCGGTCGAGGCGAACGAGTTTCCGACCCTGAGAGAAAGTCTGGCGCGGCTACGGCTGAACGATTCGTCGTTTCACTTCGAACAGGAATCTTCGCCGGCGCTCGGCTTCGGCTTTCGTTGCGGCTTCCTCGGATTGCTCCACCTCGAGATCGTTCAGGAGCGGTTGGAGCGCGAGTTCGACCTCAATCTTATCACCACCGCGCCCAGCGTCGTTTACCGCGCGCACCTCACCAACGGGACGACGTTGGAATTGCATAACCCTGTCGACTGGCCCGATCCATCGCGCATCGACTATGTCGAAGAGCCTTGGATCAGAGCGACCATCATGCTGCCTGACGAGTATTTAGGGTCGGTCTTGAAACTGTGCGAGGAGCGTCGCGGCGTACAGATCGATTTGACCTACGTCGGCGCGCGGGCAGTCGCGACTTACCGGTTGCCGTTGAACGAGGTCGTGTTCGATTTTTACGATCGCTTGAAGTCGGTCAGCAAAGGCTATGCAAGCTTCGACTACGTTCTCGACGGCTACGAGAAGGGCGATCTGGTCAAGATGGCGATCATGGTCAACGCCGAACCGGTCGACGCATTGGCCATGATCGTCAACCGGAAGAACGCTGAGTCCCGCGGCCGGTCGATTTGCGAACGTCTGAAGGATCTTATTCCCCGTCATATGTTCAAGATTCCGATTCAGGCCGCGATCGGCGGCAAGGTCGTCGCGCGCGAAACGATCAGTGCGTTGCGCAAGGACGTTCTGGCGAAATGCTACGGCGGCGACGTGTCGCGCAAACGCAAGCTCCTGGACAAGCAGAAGAAGGGGAAGAAACGGATGCGGACCATCGGCCGGGTCGATATTCCCCAAGAGGCGTTTATCGCCGCCCTGAAACTGGGCGAAAGTTGAGCCGATCAGCTATTGAATCGGCGCGGCCTGCGCCGCCGCCGAAAGAGGCGTATTAGGACCAGCCCAAGAACGCCGAACGTCAACCATCCCGGCCAGAGGATGACGGTTTGCAAGACTGGATCCCACAGCCAGGGCCACAAATGGCGCTGGACCCCCGCCTGCAGCAAACCGAGGCTTTCCTTATGGAGACGGAACCATTGTTCGCCGAGGGCACTGATTTCGATCGCGCCGGCGCTGAGCCAATCGACGACATCCCAGCCGAACGAGAACAAAGCGACGCCAAGACACAGCCACGCAACAAATCGGCCGATGATCATTTTCCCTCCCGTTCGGGATGGCGCGATGGGCAATAATGGCGAGCCGGGCAGTCCGGCACCACCGATTTGTCGGGAACGGCAATTTTCTGCGACGAAATGAATGGCGGCGTTGGAAACCACGGCCCCGGACCGCTAGTATTCCGCCGCAAATGGAGGGGTGGCCGAGTGGCTTAAGGCGCACGCTTGGAAAGCGTGTTTACGTTAACGCGTAA
>CAYGKG010000002.1:0-71792 GCA_964350495.1 uncultured Alphaproteobacteria bacterium | reverse complement strand
GGAGAGAGGGTCGGCTTCCACGTGGGCAATTGGGCCTCGGCTATCGGCGGATATTTTGACGCAGTAATTGTCAACCCGCCTTACATCGCGACCCGGACGATCGAGGAACTCGCGAGGGAGGTCCGCGATTTCGACCCGATATTGGCGCTGGATGGCGGCGAAGACGGTCTAACGTGCTATCGCGATTTGGCACAACAACTCCGGGGCTTGGTCTGTGAGGGCGGCTTTGTCGCCATCGAGGTAGGGGTCGGCCAGTCCATGGCGGTGACTTCGATCCTCACAAAAGCGGGCCTCGAGGTTGTCGACGTTGTGCCGGATCTGGCCGGGATCCCGCGGTGCATTGTTGTAACGCCCGCCCCGGTCTGAAAAAAAGTGTTGGATTAGCGCCCTTGCCGGACTAGGTTCGTTCTTGGATAACGAATGAAGCTGATACGACGGCGGTTCGACGTTATCCCAGCGCAAACCGACACAAGAAGATGATCGGCGGACAGCCTATAGTCCGCTTCCGGTCGGGTCGTGCAGAGGTAAACAACAACGAGAAAGTGCAGATGAGACAAGGATCCGGTTCGAGGCGTTCGCGCGGACGGCCAAATGGCAAACGTTCGTTTGGTCAAGGTCCCAATCGCAGTTTCGAAAGCAATGGGCCTGGCGTTAAACTGCGCGGCACCGCTGCCCAAGTGTTCGACAAATACCTCTCCTTAGCGCGCGACGCCTCGACCAGTGGCGACCGCGTTTCAGCGGAGAACTTCTACCAGCATGCCGAGCACTATTATCGTCTGCACAGCACGTTTAACGCCGAGCAGAAGCTCCGGACGGAGAGCGAGCAGGCAGACGACGAGGACCAGCGGTATGAGCAAGAGGAAACCCGCGGCAACGGGGAGTCGCAGCCTCGGGCGGGTGCAACCGTTGTCAAGGCTGAGGCGTCGACCGATCCGGTGGCCGGTACTGAGGCATCCGAGTCGACCGTTGCTGAGTCGAGTGAGCAGTCCGATGACAGCGATGAGGGTGGCGAAAAAGCGCCGAGCAAGCCCCGCCGCCGCCGCCGTAGCGGCGCCGCAAAGAATGGTGAGGCGGAAACCGCCGTCTAATCTTCCCGCCCCTTGTGTTGCCCAATAGCAACACTATCTACTAGGCGATCACCTCGCCAACGGCCATCGCCGATTGGCTCCAACCTTCGCCCGGTAGGCCGTCACAATGGAATTCGAGAACTACACCGACCGCTCCAAAGGCTTCATTCAGTCCGCCCAAACACTGGCCCTGCGCAAGAACCACCAGCGGTTCACGCCTGAGCATCTGCTTTCGGTTTTGATTGACGACAAGGAAGGACTTGCCGCCAACCTGGTCTCGACAGCGGGCGGTCGCCCGAACGATATTAAAGCGGCCACCGATGCGGCCCTAGCGAAGTTACCCGCGGTAGAGGGAAGTGGCGCCGGTCAAGTATACCTTGCACCCGAGATGGCGCGGCTCTTCGAGTCTGCTGAGCAAATCGCCGAAAAGGCCGGCGATCGTTTCGTTACAGCGGAGCGATTGCTCTTGGCCCTCGCAATGGCCAGCGGCACAACCGCAGCCAAGATCATGGATAGCGCCGGCGTGACGCCGCAGGCGCTAAATAGCGCGATCAACGATATTCGAAAAGGCCGAACCGCCGACAGCGCCGGCGCGGAGTCGCAATACGATGCTCTCAAACGTTATGCCCGCGACCTCACCGCAGCGGCGGCAGAGGGCAAGCTCGATCCCGTGATCGGTCGAGACGAGGAAATTCGGCGCACCATCCAAGTGCTCTCTCGTCGAACGAAGAACAATCCCGTGTTGATCGGCGAACCCGGCGTCGGCAAGACCGCGATCGTGGAGGGGCTCGCCCTTCGGATTATCAACGGCGATGTTCCCGAGTCGCTTAAGAACCGGCGTTTGATGGCCCTGGACCTCGGGGCGATGGTCGCTGGCGCCAAATATCGTGGCGAGTTTGAAGAACGCCTCAAAGCGGTTCTGAACGAGGTCGCAGCTGCGGCAGGCGAAGTCGTCCTTTTTATCGACGAGATGCACACCCTGGTCGGCGCTGGCGCGGCCGAAGGCGCAATGGACGCGTCCAACCTGCTCAAGCCGGCTTTGGCCCGCGGCGACCTCCACTGCGTCGGCGCGACGACTCTCGACGAATATCGCAAACATGTGGAAAAGGACGCCGCGCTCGCGCGCCGGTTCCAAGCCGTGTTCGTCAATGAGCCAACGGTGGAGGACACCATCTCCATTCTTCGGGGTCTCAAAGAAAAATACGAACTCCATCATGGGGTCCGTATTACGGACAGTGCCATCGTTGCCGCCGCTACGATGTCGAACCGTTATATCACCGACCGGTTCTTGCCCGACAAGGCGATCGACTTGGTCGACGAGGCGGCCAGTCGCTTGCGAATGGAAGTCGATTCGAAACCGGAGGAGCTGGACGAGCTCGATCGCCGCGTCATCCAACTCAAGATCGAACGCGAGGCGTTGAAAAAGGAAACCGACCAAGCGTCCAAAGACCGCCTCGAAGTCCTTCAGCACGACCTTGGCGAGTTGGAGGAGAAAGCCGACGCACTGTCAGCAAAATGGAAATCCGAGAAGGATCATCTCGCAGGGTCGCAGAAACTGAAGGAAGAACTCGAGGCCGCACGTAACGCGCTCGACATCGCTCAGCGGGAAGGCGACCTAGCGAAAGCGGGCGAGCTGACCTACGGGGTGATCCCTGGGCTCGAACGGCGGCTGGGCGAATCCGAAGTCAGTCAGAGCGGCGCGATCCTGAACGAGGAAGTAAAGGAAGAGCATGTGGCGGCGGTAGTATCCCGCTGGACCGGAATCCCGGTCGACAAGATGCTCGCCGGCGAACGCGAAAAACTCCTGGCGATGGAGACGGTTCTCCAAGCGCGGGTTGTCGGTCAGGACCGCGCCATCGAGGTTGTGTCCAACGCCGTCCGCCGTGCGCGTGCAGGACTGCAAGATCCGCACCGACCGATCGGCTCGTTTCTTTTCCTCGGTCCGACCGGCGTGGGTAAGACCGAACTGACGAAGTCTCTCGCCGCATTTCTGTTCGACGACGAGGCCGCAATGGTTCGTCTCGATATGTCTGAATACATGGAGAAGCATTCCGTCGCGCGATTGATTGGAGCACCGCCAGGTTACGTTGGGTATGAGGAAGGTGGCGCTCTCACCGAGGCTGTGCGGCGGCGCCCCTATCAGGTGATCCTGTTCGACGAAATCGAAAAAGCACACGGCGACGTCTTCAACGTCCTACTTCAGGTTCTTGACGATGGACGCCTGACGGACGGTCAGGGCCGCACCGTCGATTTCGCCAACACCCTGATTATCCTGACCTCCAACCTCGGGTCCGAGTTCCTGGCGGCGTTACCCGACGGGGCGGATACTGCCGAGGCAGAAGCTGACGTTATGGACGTCGTCCGCGGCGCCTTCCGACCGGAGTTCTTGAACCGGCTCGACGACGTCATTCTCTTCCGCCGCCTAAGCCGAGCCAACATGGACACGATCGTCGACATCCAGGTGCGACGCCTTGAAGCTCTTCTGGCCGACCGAAAGATCAACCTGGATCTCGACGACACAGCGCGCGCATGGCTTGCCGATGCCGGCTATGACCCGGTGTACGGTGCGCGACCGTTACGCCGCGTCATCCAACGCAGCATTCAGAACGAACTAGCAAATCTGATTCTGGCTGGCTCGGTCAGTGAGGGCGATGTTGTGCAAGTTTCGGCGGAGAAGTCGCAGCTCGTTCTGCACCCGAAGAAGGCCGATGGCTAGTTTTTGGCTGCGGTCTGTAGCGGGCGAACGAGCGTGGCGAATCTTTCTTCAAGTTGTGCTCGCTGCGTTTGAAAAGTGCGGAGCGCGTCCCCTGAAAGCTGCCGACCCGTTGGCAATTTGAGGCTCAACGGATTGATCTGTTTGTCGCCTTGATGAATTTCGTAATGGAGGTGCGGGCCCGTCGACATCCCGGTCGAACCGACGTAAGCGACGATCTGACCTTGTTTGACGCGAGAGCCAACTCGTACGTCCTTTGAGAAGCCCTTCAGGTGGGCGTAGGCGGATTTGAAGGACGCATTGTGGCGGATCCTCAGATACCGGCCGTAGCCTCCATTGGTGCCGGCGAACTCGACGACCCCGTCGCCCGCCGCCATAACCGGTGTGCCCGACGGCGCTGAGAAGTCGACGCCACGATGCATGCGTGTGTACCCCAAAACGGGGTGTCGACGTTTCCCATACCCCGAACTGAGTCGCGCGCCGTCAATTGGCGTGCGCAAGAGAGCCTTTCGAACGCTCTCCCCTTTTTCGTTGAAATAGTCCACGGTGCCGTCGGCGAACTCGTGTCGAATGAGTCGCAAGTTGGTGCCGCTCAGCGTCAAAGCCGCCATGAGAACGTTGCCGGTCCGAATGAGGTTTCCGTCTGGGTCGACAAGCGTTTCGTACATGATCTCAAATTGATCGTCCCGCTGGATGTCGCGTTGGAAATCGACATCCCAGCTGTAGACCCGGATCAGTTCCATGATCAATCGGTCGGGGACCGCTGCGGCGCTCATGGACTGGAAGAGGCTGTCTTGGATCGTGCCTTTCGCGCCAACAACATTGAGCGAAAGCGGCTTCTCGATCGCTTCGGAAAAGAACTGTTCGTCGTCCAACCGATACGCGCTGACCGTCTTGACCGCATCCAACGGTATCGCGACTGACAGCAACTGCTGCTCGGCGTCGCCGTCGATTTCCAACCGGATACGTTGGCCGGCGCGCAGCGCGCGGGGGTCGAAAACTTCTTCCAGGGCTATGATCGCCTGGTGTGCTTCGGTGGCGGGAACGCCGGCGCGCAACAACGTTTCCATCAAGTTCGAACCGTTCTTGACGGTTTCGTTGCGTTGCGCAACGACTGCATGGCGGTTCTTTTGGAGAGAAATTTCGGAGAGGAGAGCGGCGGTCTCCATCGGTAACGCCGTTAGGACGAGATCGGCGGTGGTGTCGTAGTGCGTCTGGTTGCGCGCGGCGAGGACGCTCGGTTCGAGCAATGGCAGTGCCACCGCAGCAAAAACCGCTCCCACAAGGACACCCCATGTGAACATGCGGTGGCTGGCGCCGACCTTGGTGGCGTCGTGGCGCGTCCGTCGGCGAATTCTAGCGATGATGCTGACCATGACGACCTGATTTACAATTGCGGTGGCCAAGATGCGAATCGGGCGCGCCGATGTCAACAAAAAATCTTATAAATCAAGGCGCTCCGACTAAAACTTAATAGAGAGGTCAGGGTCAACCGTGCGTCCCAGCCCGGCGCTCAGGCGGGGAGAAGTCGCTCGAAAGACTGAGTTCGGTAGGTCCAGAATCGCAGGTGCGCAGACCAATAGTCGGGTGCGAGCCCGGCTTTGCGGCGCAAATGCTGCAGGAATATCCGCCGGTCCGGGACCTGTTCCCAAACTTGGGGGAGGAATGTGGCGCGATGGTTCCCTTCGCGCAGGATGAGACCGTCGATCCCAGGCCGAAGAGCCCCAAGGAGTTCGCCCTCGGTGCCGGCCCCTAGCAGTTTCGGGGCGCTCAGAACTGAGACATCGATTGTGCTGAGGCGATCGATGTCTTCGCCGTTGAGGGGCGAGAATCGCGGGTCGCGAAAGCCCGCGGCAAAGGCGTTTTCCGCCACGTCGGCGACGAGGGGCCGATGCGCGGCTAGGGAGCCGATGCAGCCGCGCAATCGGTGGCCTTGTTTCAGCGTGACGAAAGAGGCACCTGGTTGTGCAAGCCCGTGCGCGTATCCCTCAGGATTGAGGGGCAGCGGTTTTCCCGTGGCAAGGCCCTGACGAAGGGCGCGATCGGCAATATGAAGCAGAACCTCGCCGGCGGTCGATTGGAGCCCGTCTCCAGTTGCGCGGTAAAAGCCCATCGAGGCATAGCCGACAACGCGATCCTTCGGTCCTGCGGTGTCGCCGGAGTTCTGACGGTCAAGCAACGTGGCTTCCAACCCCGTCGCGTGCGCGACGCCTAGTAGTCCCTTGATCGGTAGTCGACCGCAGGCACCACGATCGGCGATACCGCCCACGTCTAATCTGAGGATGGCATCCACGGTTTCAGAGTCGAGATGTTCCGCGCTTTCGTAGTCGAGGTAGTGACTAAGGTCCGAACTGATGACGACCAAGGTACCGGGGACGGACGTCATGATGGAGATAACCTCCCCAACTCGGGCCGGCGCCGCTGATCCAACGATCAACGGGATCACGTGGAAGTTGCCCAAGGTGCGTTGCAGAAAGGGCAACTGAACCTCAAGGCTGTGCTCCTGAGCGTGTGCATCGTCGCGAATCGATATGTCGCTCAAACTGCACAGAGCGGAAATCGCTTCGGTGTCGAGGGGGACGTCGCCTAGGGGCGTTCGAAAGAACGCGGCGCTCGGTGCCGCGATGCCCTCAAAAGCCACACGATGAGCAGGGCCGATCAACAAAACGCGGCGGAATCGCGTTCGATAGCGCGTCAGCGTCCGGTACGCCGCGGCGGCGACGATCCCCGAATATACGTAACCGGCGTGGGGGACGACGATGGCGTAGGGCTGACGCGCCGGGGCTCTTGAGGCGCCCTGGGCGTCGGCCAACAGGGTATCGACCGTGTCGGCAAGGTGCCGCGGATCCTGGGGATAAAACGATCCGGCGACGGCTGGGCTGCGAATCGATCGGGAAGGCGTCTCGCGCATCTCCACCTAATCCTACTAAGATCGTTACCGCATGGTACTGCGAAACTGATTGATGACAGAGCGTGTTACAGACGCCGTCCTGGCGGCGCCATCAAGCAAACCGGGCCGATATTGGCACCGCCTCGATGACGGGCGCGTCCAATGCGACCTTTGCCCTCGCTTCTGCCGCCTCCACACGGGCCAGCGAGGACTCTGCTTCATCCGCGCGGCCGGCCCCGACGGCATGGTTCTCACCAGTTACGGTCGGTCCAGTGGTTTTTGCGTCGATCCGATCGAGAAAAAGCCCCTCAATCACTTTCTCCCCGGCAGTGCGGTTCTTTCCTTCGGGACGGCCGGATGCAATCTCACCTGCAAGTTCTGTCAGAACTGGGACATGAGCAAGTCGCGCGAGATGGATACCTTGGCGGACGCAGCTTCGCCGGACACGCTTGTGAGGGCGGCTGCCGATTTAGGCTGCCGGTCTATCGCCTTCACCTACAACGATCCAGTTATCTTTCTCGAGTACGCTCTCGACGTCGCCGCGGCTTGCCGCGAATCAGGAATAAAGCGGGTGGCGGTCTCCGCGGGTTATGTGGCGCCGCAACCGCGGGCGGCATTCTTCGCCGAGATCGACGCGGTCAACATCGACCTCAAATCGTTTAGCGAGGATTTCTACCGGACGATCTGTGGTGGCCACCTACAACCGGTGCTCGATACACTCAAATACCTCGTCCACGAAACCGATGTTTGGACCGAAATCACGACGCTCTTGATCCCAGAACAGAACGATTCGGACTTAGAACTGAACCGATTATGCGCTTGGATTGCCGAGAACCTTGGCGTTGACGTACCGCTGCATTTTTCGGCGTTTCACCCGGACTGGAAAATGCGGAATCATCCGCGCACACCCCACGCAACGCTTTTGCGGGCGCGCGCGGTCGCCCAGCAACACGGCCTCAGGTACGTCTACGTCGGCAATGTCCACGACGCCGAGGGATCCAGCACCTATTGCCCTGGCTGCGGGGCCTGCCTTATCGAGCGCGATTGGTATCAACTGGGTACCTGGGCGTTGGATAACGACGGGCATTGCCAGCATTGCGGGGCGCAGATGGCCGGAGTGGTCGATGGCCCGCCGGGCCAATGGGGTAGAAGGCGGTTGCCGGTGCGGTTGCAGGACTATGAACCGGGCGGCCGAAAGCACAATCAACCGGTAACCCCTGCCGCCGCCGTTAGGCGACGCCCGGTCCGGCGCGACGCCTAGCTGTCGGTTCGGGCTGCGCGCAACGCGTCCTGGCGCTGCCGATAGGCGGCTTTGACCGCCTCTCGTCTACTTTCGGCGACCTGGACCCGCTCGGTCAGCCACAACGCCTTGACCCGGTGGATGTAACCCTCGGCTCGCGCGGGTGTCGCAGAGTGGTAGCGACCGATCGCGCGGTCCCAAGACTTGGTCGACTGAAATAGTGCCTTGAGGAAGGTGGCGGCATATTCGGTATTTGCTGCGGGATCGAATGCCGAATCCAAATCGTCAAACGCATCTGGATGATAGTGCAGGTTGACCTGCATGCAGCCCACGTCGATGTTGCGCACCCCTTGGGCCTGGAGGCGTTGTACCGCGGCAATGGCGGCCGCTTTGTCGGAGAAATAGGCTGAGTCGGCCCCCGAAGTGACGGTCCAGGGCCACGGATAGCTTTTGCGCTTAGCTGGATGCCAGCGACCGCTCTCGGCGAGCGAAATGGCCGAGAGGACCAACTTCGGCAGCTGATGCCGTTGCTCGGCATCGCGCGCATGGGCCCGGCAGCTTTGGCCTACCATCGGTGAGAAGTTTGTTTCGCCCGCGTGCGCTTGGAGGTTCAGCACGAGCATCAGAAAAGCCGCACCGAGGAGGATTGTGGCGGTATTGCGCTTCGGCATCATCGGTTTCTCCGCTAGACGTCTCACCAACGATGCGAAGACCATGCCAAGACAGTGTGTGATAATTTAGTCACTGGTGTCGCAAATGTACGGCAGTCCCAGATTATTCGTTTGGTCGGATTTATCAACAGCCACTATATGTAGTGTGCGGCATCGCAGTCTCATGCCTCGGTGCCGAATACCCTTTCTGGGTATTTCCTCCCTAAACTCGGGCCCTCCTGCACTGTAGGTGGGCCCCTTTTTCGTCCGGTGGGCCTTACTGGGCTGCGTCCGCGAAGGCCGGCGGCGGGGGACGTAGCGCTCGGGCGTCAATTTCCGTTAAACCGGCGATCAATTTCCCCAGATCTGTCGTCAAAGATTCGATCCCCGGCGTTCGCGCAATGGTGCTCTCGTCCATATAGAGACCCCGATTGACCTCGATTTGCAGCGCGTGGATCCCGCTCGACGGCCGACCGTAGTTCTGAGTGACGAACCCGCCGGCATAAGGGTCGTTGCGGGCCACGCTATAGCCCATGTCGACGAAGCGTTTTTCGAAAAGATCGACGACGGCAGGGTCACAACTGGTTCCGTAACGGTCTCCCAGAACGATGTCGCAGCGCCGGCGTCCCGAATCGCCTTCGATCGCGGTCCCCGTCGACGGCATTGAGTGACAGTCGACGAGTACCGCAGCGCCGAACTTCGCGCGGGTCGCAACGAGCAGCTGTTTGATCATCGCGTGGTAGGGAAAATATAGACGGTCGATGCGTTGTTCGACTTCCCTGAAACGGAGTTTCTTTCGGTAGATTTCCGCACCGTTACTGACCACTTTAGCGATCGTCCCCAAGCCGACGGACACCCGCGCCGAGCGCACATTGGCGAAGCTAGGCAGTGGATCGGAAAACATTTTGGGGTCAAGTTCGTAGGGCTCGCGGTTGGGGTCGAGATAAGCGCGGGGGAAAAGAGCGCGGATAAGCGGTCCGCCCAAGCTCGGGGCGCTAGCAAAAAGCTCATGCACGAAACAATCCTCCGAACGACGGATCGCCGTCGCGTCAAGGCGGGATTGGGCGAGAAATTCATCGGGATAGTCGTTGCCCGAGTGCGGCGATGCGAACACGAACGGTAAGGCCTGCTCGCGCGGCCGTATCAGTTCATAGGCCTCGTTTCGAGTGACGTCGGATGGGCGTTTCATAGCCCTGAGACTAGCCCCTTTGTCGGCTCGGGGGCAGGCCAATAGCGGCCAATGCGATGACGGGACTTGAAACCACAGGATAAATGCCGCTAAGAGTGGCGCCGCGCGGGCGCGTAGCTCAGTGGGAGAGCACTACGTTGACATCGTAGGGGTCGCTGGTTCAATCCCAGCCGCGCCCACCACGCACCATTGCCACCTCGCTTCATTGATGGCGGACAGTCGATTGGGCGCCGCGCCGAGCGGGGGCGCACCGGATGGCAACCGGATGGCAGTTGTCTCCGATCACGCCCCGCCGAGCGGCCATGGTAGGCTTTTGGGATGCAGTTGGAGCGTTGGCTAAACTGGGGACTAGAAGGCAGTCCGGACTTCGTCCGCGAAGTCGGCCTTCGCCAAGTTCAGATTTTCCGAAGCCAGCTTCTGTGGAACGCCGTCGCCAATGTGGTGCTCTCCGCATTGGTCGCGATCGCCATTTTCCGGGAGACCAACCACGGTCTGCTTCTAGGATGGCTCATGCTGATCTGGTTCGGATCGGCGCGGAGTTTCCTGAGCTGGTTCCGACACCGAGGCGCGCCGCGCCCGCCAAGCGACCTGAAAAGGGCCCAGGTCCGAATTGTTTGGACCACGATCGCTGCCGCGGGGCTTTGGGGCGCCGCTGCATGGGTATTCTTCCCCGAAGATAATCTCGTCCTCCAGGTCGTCTTCACCTTCGTCATCGGGGGGATGGCTGCAGGCGTCTCCGGCGGACTGGCGAGCATGCCGTTGGTTTGGGTCGGTTGGACGACAGCAACCGTGGTCCCAACGGCAGGGCGTTTCGTCATCGAAGGCGGCCAAGCGCCGTTGGTCATGGCGGCGATGCTCGCGACCTATGCGGTGGTCTTGCTCGCGTTTGCCCGGAACGCGTTTCGAGCTTTCAAGCAGAGCGTTCGCGACCGGTTGACCGCTGCCAGCGAAGCGGAGGGCAGGGTTCGAGCCGAGGCCGAGCTGGAGCGATTCTTCGCACAGTCGAACGTTCTGCTGGCCGTTGCGGACGCGAACGGCATTTTCCGGAAAGCGAATCCGCTTTGGGAAAAAGTCTTTGGCTATCCCGCTGCGGAACTTCTCGCGCGCCCTTTCATCGAGTTGGTGCATCCGTCGGATTTCTCACGCACGCAAATCGAACTTGAGAGACTGCGCCAGCCTGGACATCGGACTCAGAGCCTTATCAACCGCTATCGCTGTAAAGACGGCAGCTATCGATGGTTGCAGTGGAATGCGGTAAACGATCCGGTCGGGCCGCTCGTGTACATATCGGCTGTGGATGTCACCGACCAACAGGAAATCGAACGCGTTAAGGAACAGTTCATTTCAACCGCAAGTCACGAACTCCGAACCCCGGTGACCGCGATCGACGCCTCCCTCAAGCTCTTGGCGGCCAGTCTTGAAGGGCGTATCCCACCCGAGAGTGCGCGGATGGTGCAGATCGCCGAGAAGAACAGCGCGCGGCTTATTCGTTTGGTCAATGACATGCTCGACCTGGATCGGCTACAGGCAGGGCGGATGTCTTTTCGCACCGAACGCATCGATCTTTCGATGGCGGTCCAAGAGGCGGTCACAGAGGCAGCGCCGCTCTTCGAGCAGGCAGATTTGGTTGTGGATCTGCGACTCCAGTCAGGCACGTTCGTCATGGCGGACCCAGATCGTTTGCATCAGATAATGGCGAATCTGCTATCGAACGCGGCCAAGTTCTCGCCGCCTTCAAGCCGCGTAGAAGTTTCAATGGAAACGATCAACGGCATGGCCACTGTGGCTGTGCGTGATCGGGGCGCAGGGATTCCGCAGTCTTTTCGGACGAAGGTGTTCGAGAAATTTTCTCAGGCCGACTTAGGGGCGGGCGCTCGCATCGGGTCGGGGTTGGGCCTTTCTATTGCGAAACAGTTTGTCGAGAATATGGGTGGCGCCATTCGGTTTGAATCGCCGCATGACGGCGGGACACGATTTGTCATTTCATTGCCCCAGATTGGCCGGACCGAAGACAGGTCGCCGCTAGCCCTCTCGCGCAAATCGATTCGTAGCGGCGATTAGGGCGGCCAACGTACCCTGTTCGGAATAGGCGTGGCCGGCATCTTCGATGACCGACATGTCCGCATGCGGCCATGCCTGCGATAGGTCCCATGCCGATTTGATAGGGCAAACCATGTCGTATCGTCCTTGAATAATCGCGGCAGGTAGGTGCCGATAGCGCGCCGCTTCGTGAAGAAGAAATCCGTCCTGTGGAAAGAACCCGCGGTTCAAGAAATAGTGGCACTCGATTCGCGCAAAGGCGTCGGCAAAGTCGTCCTCCGACGCCTGAGCGACCTTCGCCGCGCTAGGACGCAACGTCGACGTCGACGCCTCCCAGACGCTCCAAGCTTTCGCCGCCTGTTGTCGGGCCGTGGCATCGTCGCTTGTCAACCGACGGTGGTAGGCGCGCACCATGTCGCTTTGTTCGTCTTGCGGGATCGGCGCGCAATAGGCGGCCCACTCCTTTGGGAAAAAGCGGCCCGCACCATCTTGATAAAACCAATCGATCTCTTCCTGGCGCAGTAGGAATATACCGCGCAGCACCAGTTGCGAAATGCGATCGGCATGCCGGGTGGCGTAGGCCAAGGCCAAGGTGCTGCCCCAGGACCCGCCAAACAGCATCCATCTCTCGATATCGAGATGACAACGAAGGCGCTCCATATCTGCGACGAGATCCCACGTCGTGTTGTCGCGCAACTCAGCATGGGGCGTGCTTTGTCCGCATCCCCTTTGATCGAAGAGGATGATCCGATACCTTGCTGGATCGAAGAGTTGCCGGTGCGCGGGTTCGATCCCACCGCCCGGGCCACCGTGAATAAACAAGGCAGGCTTGCCATTCGGATTCCCGCACTCTTCAAAGTAGATTCGGTGAAGGTCGGAGACTTGCAGGCGCCCGGTACGGTAGGGATCGATCGGTGGGAAGACGATAGGATTTGCGCTCATAGCGGACGGGTACGTAGGCAGCACCCCGCTGTCAACGGATTCTTGACATGACGCCACGACTCAAGACCTCGCTGTGGGTTCAAGCGCAGGTGCGCCTATGCGATATCCGTTTTCAGGGCGTGGCCGTATCGCGGCGCGGCGATCCCGACGCCGGCGGCGTACTCTTAAAGTTGCTTAGGAATCAGCGTCAGTGTCTGCTCCTGCGGCGGATGTTTGCGGACAACGGCGATCAGGCCTGGATGGTCGTTGCCGGAAGTGGCGAAATCGCCGAAGAAAAGGCGGCCAGCTATATCGAGCGCGAACTCAAGTGGGACCGCGACCTTTGGGTCTTGGAGATCGAGGACTATGATAAGCGCTACCAACTTGACGGCCCGCTAGTCGCCTAACTCTGTATCTCTCGTTCGCTGGTGCTCTAGATGGTGCATGCCAAAATCATTGCGGGGACGAGCGGTTTCGACAAACCGTGGAAAGGCACCTTCTACCCCGAAGACATTAAGAAGGCGGAACTTCTCCCCTTCTATGCGGCTCGCCTCCCGGCGGTCGAAATCAACAGCACTTTCTACCGCCTGCCCAAACCCGAAGTCCTCGAAGGTTGGTACGCGCAGACGCCGGATACATTTCGGTTTGCGATCAAAGCTTCGCGTCGCATTACCCACATCAAAAGACTGAACGATGTCGATGAACCGACGGCTTACCTGATGGCGTCGACGGCGCACCTAAAACACAAACTAGGCCCTGTCCTTTTCCAGTTGCCGCCAAACGCCAGAAAGAACACCGAGCGATTGAAGGCGTTCTTGGGAACGCTGCCATCCGACCGCCGCGTTACCTTCGAGTTTCGCCACCCGAGCTGGTTCGAACCAGACGCCCTCGATGCCCTGCGCGACCATGGGGCCGCGCTGTGCATCGCCGACGACGAGAAGGAGCTGGTTCCGTTCGAAGCCACGACGGATTGGGGCTACCTCCGTCTCAGAAAGGGCGCGTACACCAGCGCCTCCCTGACTCAATGGGCAAAGCGAATTTCGGCCCAGAATTGGGGGGAGGCCTACGGTTTCTTTGAGGGTGACGAGGACGGCCTGGGCCCGCAGTGGGCCGTTCAATTGATGGCGGCGGCGACCAAAGCAGGGGGCAAATGACACGCTAGGGGTATGCCGAGCGGCTGGCCGCGCACCGCAACCTGGGCTCGATCCTGCCGATCCTGGCAAGGAGCGGTTGACTCGGCCCTGACCTAACCATATTTTGCGCCCTCCCAAACTGGGCGGACGGGTGCCATGAAGGTTCTAAGATCTTTGAAGTCTGCGAAAACGCGCGACCGCGATAATCGCGTCGTCCGCCGTAAAGGCCGCGTCTACGTCATCAACAAGCGCAAGCCGCGGTTCAAGGCTCGGCAGGGCTGAGTCTCTCGATGGATGCGGAATGGGGCGCCGTCTGGCGCCCTTTTTGTTTGTCCACGGTCTAGGCCTGTATGATTTGCCCATGCGCATGCCGGAGCCCGATCACACCGTAGTCGCCCGCAAAGCCGAGATCGTCGCGGCGCTGGGACTGCTCGTTGCACCGGGCAGCGTGATTTCAGATCCGTCGGGCCTCCGGGTATACGAAACAGATGGCCTCACCGCCTACCGACAGACCCCGATCGCGGTGGTCCTACCGGCCGACTCGGCCGAAGTGTCCCAAGTCTTGGCCTATTGTCACCAACAAAGCATCAAGGTGGTGCCGCGTGGCGGCGGAACATCGTTGTCCGGCGGGGCTCTGCCGCTAGCGGACAGCATTGTTCTGTCCGCGGCTAAGCTCAACCGGATCCTCGATGTCGATCTCGCCAATCAATGCGCAGTCGTCCAGCCAGGAGTGACCAACCTTGCGATCAGCGAGGCCGTCGCCGATGCCGGCTACTACTACGCACCGGATCCATCGAGCCAGATCGCGTGCACGATTGGCGGTAATGTCGCTGAGAACGCCGGAGGGGTGCACTGCCTTAAGTACGGGCTGACGACCAATAATCTGTTGGGTCTGGAAGCCGTTCTAATAACCGGCGAAGTCATCAGGGTTGGGGGCAAACACCTCGATAGCGAGGCCTACGATCTTCTTGGAATCATCACAGGTTCCGAAGGGCTGCTTTGTGTGGTTACCGAAGTTACGGTGCGCCTGCTGCGCAAACCGCAGGCGGTTCAAGCTATCCTTGCAGCCTTTGCGGACAACACGCACGCTGGCGAGTGCGTCGCGCGCGTTATTGGCGCGGGGTTAATCCCAGCGGGCATGGAGATGATGGACGGCCCGGCGATCGCTGCGGCCGAAGCGTTTAGTCATGCCGGGTATCCTTTGGACGCTGGCGCGCTTCTAATTGTCGAAGTCGACGGCAGTGCCGACGATGTCCGTGTCGGAATCGAGCGGATAAAGAAAATTGCGATCGATTGCGGCGCGACGGACGCGCGCGAAAGCCGTTCCGAGGAAGAGCGCCTGGTTTTCTGGTCCGGCCGAAAGAATGCCTTTCCGGCAATTGGGCGAATCTCGCCCGACTATTACGTTATGGATGGAACCATCCCCCGCCGGCGTCTGCCGGAAATGCTGAAGCTGATCGGTGAGCTCTCAGCGCGCGCCGGTCTGCGGGTTGCGAACGTCTTCCACGCGGGCGACGGCAATCTTCACCCGATGATTATGTACGACAGCGCTGTACCGGGCGAGCTCGAACGTACGGAAGCGCTGGGCGCCGAAATTCTCAAAGCCTGCGTCCGCATGGGCGGCGTCCTTACGGGCGAGCACGGTGTCGGGATCGAAAAACGCGACCTAATGGGCGAGATGTTCAATCCCGCCGACCTCGCCCATCAGCAACGGCTGAAGTGCGCGTTCGACGCCGAAGGTCTCCTCAATCCTGGCAAAGTATTCCCGACGCTTCACCGATGCGCCGAGTTAGGCCGCCTCCATGTCCACGGCGGAAAGCTACCGTTTCCCGACCTACCGCGGTTTTGATCATGGCGGTGCAGGAACCTGAGACCGAGGCTGAACTTTGCGACCTCGTCAATGGGGCCGTGGCGAAGGATACGCCGCTAGAGGTGCGCGGCAACGGAACGAAGCGCGCGATCGGTCGGCGGGTCGACGCAGCGCGGGTCATTGCAACCAGCGGCCTAGCGGGGATCGTTGAGTATGATCCAACCGAGCTGGTGATTACGGCATTAGCCGGGACGCCGCTTCACGAGGTGCAGGCCTTGCTCGCCGCACAATCGCAACAGTTCGCGTTTGAGCCCCGCGATCTCAGGGCGCTCCTGGGTGCCACCGGCGTGGAGACCTTGGGCGGATTGATCTGCGCCAACCTTTCGGGGCCACGGCGGTTCGTTGCTGGCGCGGTCCGGGACCACCTCCTCGGCTTCCGCGCGGTGTCGGGGCGCGGCGAAATTTTCAAATCCGGTGGGCGGGTGGTGAAAAACGTCACGGGGTACGACCTGTCAAAATTGGTCGTCGGCTCGTTCGGAACGCTCGCCATTCTGAGCGAGGTAACCCTGCGGGTGACACCCCGCCCGGCTGAAACCGGCACGTTGATTGTGCCCGACGTCGAGATCGACGGGGTTGCCGCGATGTTCGAAGCTGCGTCACAGGTGGGCCCATTGACCGGTGGCACCTATTTGGCCTCAGGGGCCCTAACAGGCCTTCGGCATTTGGTGGGGAACGTCCGAACCGCCGTCGCCCTGCGGTTTGAGGGTGACACGGCGCTCGCCGCGGCCCAGGTCGCCCATGAGCGTATCGGCGCGGCCGATCCGCTTATTCTTGAAACCGATACCAGTTTGGAACTTTGGGCGGCGATCCGAGACTTGGTGCCGCTCGTAGGCATTAGCGGCAACCTTTGGCGGGTATCGTTGCGTCGAACCGCGCTTTCTCCGTTTATCGACGGGATCGAGCTTCCTGACGCCGCGCCAATGATCGCCGACTGGGCTGGCGGTCAGATTTGGTTCGGCGAATCACGGGGAGTCGATGTCCGTGCGCGGCTCCGTGCGGCGGCGGGGCAGGATGGCCACGCCACGCTGATCCGTGCAGACGAGCGCATGCCCACGGTGGACTCGGTGTTCCAACCGCAGTCGTCAGCGATCGCCGCGCTGTCCCAGCGCATCAAACAGCACTTCGACCCAAAGGGCATCCTGAACCCGGGTCGGCTGTACCCCGAATACTGACATGCAGGTTTCGTTGCCCCCGACACGGCGTCTGGATCCTTTTTTTGCCGCCGCCGAAACGGCTTTTCAGGCATGTGTTCATTGCGGATTTTGCAATGCGACCTGCCCGACATACGTATTGCTCGGGGATGAGCGGGATGGCCCGCGCGGCCGGATCTACGCGATGAAGGACATGCTTGAGGGCATGGATGCCCTGGAGCCGTCTCTCGTACCCCACCTCGACCGATGCCTCTCATGCTTAGCGTGCCGCACGACCTGCCCATCCGGCGTCGACTATGCGCGGCTCATCGACCTTGGACGAGCACGGGTTGCGGAAGCGCGCCGCTGGACGCTGCAAGGGCTGGCCCGGCGTGTCCTGGCAGCGGTGATGACGCAACCAGCGTTGCTACGCCTCGCCGTCATTGCCGGAAAAGCGGTGTCGTGGGTGCCAATTTCCGGACAAGCAGGGGCCGCGGCGCGGGTCGCGCGCGGAGCCAATGCGACGCGGGGGGCGGTTGACGGATCAAGGGTGTTCCGCGCGATTGGTCCGCGGCGGGCCCGGGTCGCGCTCCTCACAGGCTGCGTCCAGCGGGTGGTAGCGCCCGAAATCAACGATGCCACGGTTCGACTCCTTTGTCGTTTGGGCTGCGAGGTTGTCGTCCTGTCCGATGCGCGCTGTTGCGGCTCCCTTGATCACCATCTCGGCCATACCGCCCGCGCCCACGCTTTTGGCGCACGGACCCTTGCCGCCTGGTATGGAGAGCGTGAAAAACGCGGCCTCGACTTCATCGTCTCCAATACCTCGGGGTGCGGTGCACATCTGAAAGATATCGCCTTCCAGTTGCAGGGGCTCGCTGCCCCAGGAGCGGACCACGCTGCCGAACTTAGCCCGTTGATGCGTGACATCGCCGAGGTTGTCGGCACATTGGGCCTGCCGGAGGTTGTGCCGGGTCGCAATCTGGAGGTGACCTACCAGTCGGCTTGCACCCTGCAACACGGACAACGGATTCGCGATCTACCGTCGACGCTATTGCGCGAGGCCGGGTTTCGAGTCCGCGGCATCAAGGAAGATCATCTGTGCTGCGGATCTGCGGGAACGTACAACATCGTCCAACGCGACATCGCGGCAGGTCTCGGCGAACGCAAAGCCCACCATATCGGGCTCACCAGCCCAAATGTCGTGGCGACCGGGAATGTCGGATGCATGCTTCAATTGCGCAATTTCGTCGACGTTCCCGTGGTCCATACCGTCGAACTACTGGACTGGGCGACTGGGGGGCCTGCACCCCTATCCCTTAACCGGCGGCACGCGCGCGACGCGTAGGACGTTGGTCGCCCCGGGGGTTCCGAAGGGCACGCCGGCGGTGATGACAAGTTGCTCGTTCGGTTCGGCGATCCCCTCCCGGACGGCGATGCGACACGCCTTTTCCACCATTTCCGCAAAATCGTGGGTGTCGCTGGTGTGAACGCTATGGGCACCCCAGAGTAGCGCTAGCCGCCGCCCGGTGCCGCGCCGGCTTGTAACCGCGATCAAGGGGACGGATGGCCGTTGCCGCGCCGCTCGCAGGGCGGTTGAGCCGGTCGTCGTATAGGTCACAATGGCGGCAGCGCCGATTGATGCGGCGACCTGCTTTGCCGCTGCGCTGATCGCATCGGCGGTGGTGTCTTTGACGTCGGGCCGCCATGCCGATCGCAGCGCAACGTATGTCGGTTCGGTTTCGGTTTGACGAATGATCCGGTCCATCATGGCCACTGCCTCGGACGGGTATTTGCCGGCAGCCGATTCTGCCGAGAGCATGACCGCGTCGGCTCCGTCGTAGACCGCAGTGGCAACGTCGGAGACTTCGGCGCGCGTCGGCGTGGGCGCATCGATCATCGATTCGAGCATTTGGGTGGCCACGACAACTGGCTTTCCTTGGTCGCGCGCTTCGCCAACGATCCTTTTCTGCAGGCCTGGTACGAGTTCGAGAGGCATCTCCACGCCCAAATCGCCCCGCGCTACCATTATTCCATCCGCCAGGCTCGTAATCTCTCCCAACCAATTTATTGCTGACGGCTTTTCTATTTTAGCCATGAGCCCCGCCCGTCCAGCGATGATCTTGCGGGCTTCCGCGACATCGTCGGGCGTTTGAACGAACGACAGGCCGATCCAGTCGACGGCGGCGGAAAGCGCAAAGTCGAGATCGCGCCGGTCTTTGTCCGTCATCGCGCGAATAGGCAAGACAGTGCCCGGGACGTTCACGCCCTTTGCAGCACTGAGCGGCCCGCCAACGACAACGGTGCAGACGATCCGATCTGGACTGGCGTCCGCAACGGTGAGCCGCACACGGCCATCATTCAAAAGGATTTCGGCGCCGGATCGAATCGCGCCAAACAAAGTGGGGTGGGGAAGCGCAACTCTGTGCACGTCACCCGGCGCCGGATCGGCGTCGAGCACAAATGCATTGCCGGCCAAGAGCGAAACCGACCCTTCTGCAAACGTGCCGATCCGGATCTTGGGTCCTTGTAGATCGGCCAGGATACCGATCGGTCTTCCGTGGGCGGCTTCAATTTCTCGGATCAGCGCAATCCGCTGCGCGTGATCCTCCTTGGTTCCGTGGCTCATGTTGAGGCGGAAGGCGTCGGCACCATGATCGACAAGGGTTTCGATCACGGATCGCGTGGAACTCGCGGGTCCGAGCGTCGCGAGAATCTTGGTATTTCGCCGACGAAACATGGACCGATCCTAGCCGGGCGGCCGCTATTGCGACAGCGTCACGGAATCGGGTTTTTCCCCGGTAGGGTAACGGCTATCCTATTACGATGAAAAACACCGTTCTTGCGCTTTTCATGGGCTTGGCCTTGCTTATCCAGCCGGTGGGATCGGCGCTGGCCCGTCAAGACGACGTCCGGCTCCCCGAACTCTTCTCGCGACTGCAACAGACCGCTGACCTTCAGGAAGCCCGCCTGATTGAGGGATTGATCTGGTCGCTCTGGTTCGAATCTGGGGACCACGCCATCGATCGCATGATTGCGGCCGGAAACGATGCTATGGGCGCCGGCCGATTCGATGAGGCGTTGAACAGGTTTTCGCGGGTCATCGAGACCGACCCGACGTTCGCCGAGGGCTGGAATCGCCGCGCGACGCTCTACTATCTCATGGGGAATTTCGAAGCGTCAGTCCGCGACATACAGGAAACTCTAGCTCGCGAACCGCGTCATTTCGGCGCGCTATCGGGGTTGGGTCTGATCAATTCGGCCTTGGAGCGTTGGGATAGTGCGGTGAAAGCCTACGAAGAGGCCCTGCGCGTGAACCCCCACCTGCCGGGTGCGAGGCAGAACATTGAAGACATCAAGAAGAAGATCGAACAGGACATTTGACCTGTTCACGGGTCCATTTATTCGCGAGTACCGCTTCAAATGACCGATATCGCCGCGCCGAACTTTGATCTCAACGACGAGCACCGAGCGTTGCTCGATGATATGACGCGCAGCGCCCGCGCTCACTTTGAGGCCGACGCGATGGAGCGTGATCTTTCAGGTCAGTGGCCCGACGACGGCTTTGGTCGGCTGGCCAAAATGGGTGTCCTCGGGGCGAGTGTGCCCGAGACCTATGGTGGCGCCGGTTTGGATTTGTTTTCCGCCGGCCTCGTTGGTCAGGCCATCGGTCGGGTGGATCCTGCCGTGTCGACGTCCTGGCAAAGTCACGACAATCTGTGCGTCAACAATCTCTTTCAGAACGGGAGCGAATCCCAACGGCGGCGGTACTTGCCGGGTCTCTCCGACGGCACGCTTGTCGGCGCGATCGGGATGACCGAACCCAATGCCGGGTCTGACGCGCTGGGGGGGATGGCAACGACCGCGATTCGCGACGGCGACAGCTATGTTCTGAACGGCGGCAAGACCTACATCACCAACGGGCCAATCGCCGACATCGTCCTTGTCTACGCCAAGACCGCGCCGGAGCGCGGCAAGAAGGGCATCTCGGCATTCGTTGTCGAGAAGAAGTTCGCAGGGTTTTCGGCTAGCCCGCCGTTCGACAAGATGGGTATCCGAGCGAGCCCGACCGGCGCTCTCTACTTCGACGACTGCCGCGTCCCGGTCGAGAATTTGATCGGCGAAGAGAACAACGGAATTGCCGTCATGATGTCCGGGCTCGATATCGAGCGCGCCTTTTGTTCGATGATGGTCCTAGGGATGGCCGAGCGCGCCGTTGCGTTGTCGGTCGAGTATGCCAAGGATCGGCGGCAGTTCGGTCAGCGGATCGGCAATTTCCAGTTGATCCAAGCTAAGCTTGCCGAAATGTACGTCGCTTTGGAAACGATGCGCGGGATTGTCTACCGGGCGCTCGCGATGGCAAATGCCCTTGGCGCGGGCGAGGGCGGCCGTGGCGAGATTCACAAATTGTCGGCTGCCGCTTTCTTGTATGCGGGCGAAGCTTGTATGAGAATTTGCGACGAAGCCGTTCAAATCCACGGCGGTAGCGGCTTTATGCGGGAGACCGAGGTCAATAGGCTCTACCGCTCGGCGAAGATCCAAGAGATTGGCGGTGGCACTAAAGAAATCCGTCGGCTCATCATTGCTCGCGAAATGTTGGCAGACTAGGCACTTCCTCAAACGGTCGGCAGAACGTCTCGCGCAAGGTCAGTGCGGCGATAAATCCGCATGTCATCAAGATCGGGAAAACCGTGAACGCGTGTCGGTAGGCGGTCTCTCCGTAGACAGGCGCGCCATCCGCAAGCGTGCCATCCCAGCCGAGGTCGAGGAGCCAGCCCACAAACGGTAGCGACAGCGCCGATGCGCTCATCCCCGCCATATTGACGAACCCCATCGCGACTCCAGTCGCCGTCAGCGCGTTGCTTTCCTTGGTGACGGCGAAGTTGATGATCACCGCGCCACTCGCCAAGCCTTGCAGCAACAGGAGCGCTTGAAAGGCGAGAAGGGGAAGGGGCACATATAAAATCACGAGCCAGGCGAAGATCAAGATGGCCGCACCCGACGCCATCACCGGTTTGCGCCGCTGGAGGCGGTCGGACGCCCAGCCGGCGAGCGGACCGCCCACGCCCCACCCGATTAAGATCAGCGATACCGTAGCGCCTGCCGTTGTCTTCCCGACCCCATAAACTTCTTGGACGAAGGGCACGCCGAACAAGCCTGCGAAGGCTGCCATGGGTGTAACCAGCGACCCGGTAAAGATCGCTACTTTCCAAGTCTGTAAGCTCCGCATGACCCGTTTGAGGCCGCCAAAAACGGATCCGACCATCCGAGGCTCGCCGTGCATCGCTTTGTCCCGGATAAAGGGAAACATCAGGACGGCGATCGCCGCCATCAGGATGCCCGACCACAGCATCGCCGATCGCCACCCGACGCTGTCGACCAGCGCTGCAAGCGGCGCCTGGCCTAACACGGCGCCGATCAGTCCGATCAGGAGCGACAGACCGGTAACGGCCGCAAATCGGTTCGCCGGAAGCCACATGACGGCAAGGGCCAAGGTTCCGACCCAGGCGACGGCGCACCCCGCACCAACAAGCAACCGCCCAGTCGCAGCAAGTCCTAACGTCGGCGCCACCGCGAATAGGATGCTGCCGATGGCGCAGACTACGCCCGATGCCAGGAGTACGCGGCGAACGCCAAACCGATCGATCATGATTCCGATCGGAATTTGCGCCAACGCATAGGGGTAGAAATAGTAAGCGGAGAGATTGCCAAGTCCTGCAGCGTTGGTCTGAAAATCGCGCATCAGTTCGCTGGTCAGAACGCTTGGGGCAACGCGCTGGAAATAGGCGTAACCATAGAATGCGGCGGCGAGTCCCCAGATCAGCCACGGGGTCATCCACCTAGGAAGCTGGCGGTTCATGGCAGCGGGCTCTGTATACGAGGCCGTTCGCGGGCCAAAAAGATGCCGGCAAGCACGGCAACGCCGCCAAGCGCCTGTTGTATCTGCATAGCCTCTCCCAACAATAGCCAGGCCAAGATCGTCGCAGCGACGGGCTGAATGAGCAGGGTGAGTGACGAATAGGATGCTGCCAAATGGGCCAACGCAAACGCAATCAGGCTCTGCCCAAAGGTATGGGAGATCACCGCCAAGCCGACGAGGATGAGCCAGCCCCGCCACGTTACCGCCAGTAGAGGCTCGCCCGATGCGAGCGCCACGAGAAGAAGAATCGGTGCCGCGGTTAGGCCGGACCACACCATGACCTCAAGCGTGCCGGTTGAGCGGCGAAGCAATTTCACGCAGATGAAATATCCCGCATAGAACACTGCAGTCAGGAGGCCGAGGGCGTCACCAAGGACATTCCCGTGGCCGCCTAGGCTGGCGCCCACCACCGTAACGGTTCCTGCCCCTGCAACGAGCAGGCCTACCCAAAAACGCATGCCAAATGTCTCGCCGAGCAGCAACCATGCACCGGCTGCGACGAATATCGGCGCGGCATTTGCAAACAGGGTCGCGTTGGCGACGGTCGTGAGCTGGATCGACCAGTGCCAAACCGCTAGGTCGCCTGCAAAGAAGGCGCCGGCCAGCAAGAGAAGTCCGTAGTCCCGGCCCGACTTTCCCGTTCTCAGCGACGCCGAATGCGGTCTGAGCTGGATGAAAAGAAGGCCGACAAGCAACGGCAGCGAAAGCACCATGCGGTGGAACGCTGTGGCGGCAGGCCCCAGTTCGCTAATCTTCACGAATATCGGCGCAAACGAGATGGCAAGCGCGCCGATCACCAGCGCGGCGAGCCCCAATGCCGGGCCGCTCAGAAAAAATCGGGTCGGCATGAACGCTCGCCAGTCAAGGATGGGTCGATCAACGCGGGTGGCCCCAGTATAACAAACCGATGAATCACGATTCCGCGGAAGGTGCAATGGAAGCCTTTAGGGTGATCAACCCCTCGGGGTCGTCCCGTCTCATATTGACCTGCGACCATGCCGGGAACCATATCCCCGAACCGTTCAACGCGCTTGGCCTTCCGGAGTCCCGGCTCGCGGAACACATTGCATGGGATATCGGAGCCGCGCCGCTCACCCAGGCGTTGGCAGCCGAACTGAATGCGCAGGCGATTCTCGCCACGCATTCCCGCCTCTTCATCGATCCAAATCGAAAACTCGGGAGCCCGGATTCCATTGTCAGGGTGAGCGATGGGGTCGTTGTGCCGGGCAACCAGAACGTAACGCCCGAGGAAGCGGTGCGCCGGGCCGAACTTTCCTTTTGGCCTTACCATCATGAAGTCGAAAAGGCGCTACATCTTACCGAACGCGATAAATCGGTCGCGGCCTACGTGGCGGTTCATTCATTCACACCGCGTATGGCGGGCGCGCAGCGGCCGTGGGACGTCGGGGTGCTCTACGGACGCGATGCGCGAATGGCGCGCCCACTCCTCGCGGCGCTCCAGTCGGTGGACGGTATCTGTGTCGGCGACAATCAACCTTATTCTGCGGCGCATCCGCCGGGCTATGGTCTTGAAGCCTACGGAACGTCGGCCGGTCGCCCGCATGTGATGGTCGAGGTTCGCCAGGATCTGATTTCGGACGCAGCGGGCGTCGATCGCTGGGCTGGGATTCTAGCGGCGGCCTTGGCTCCTTTCGAAGGCGACTCAGGCCTCTTTGCGAAGCGATTCTTCAGGTGATCAAGGATCCGCCATTAACGATCGGTATCGAGGAGGAGTATCTCCTGGTCGATATTGAAACCCGGAACCTAGCATCGGCCCCGCCCGGCGCGCTGATGGAATCTCTGGAGAAGCGGATCTCGGGGCGGGTCGCGCCTGAATTCCTCAAGGCCCAGGTCGAAGTTGAGACCCGCGTCCACAAAACGATCTCCGAGGCGCGTAGCGACCTTGCTTACCTTCGGCAAACGGTGTGCGAGGTTGCTGCCAATTTCGGCATGGCTCCGATTGCCGCGGCGACACACCCCTTTGCGCGCTGGGGCGAACAGCAGCACGTCGACAAGGATCGCTACAACGCCCTCGCGCGTGACCTGCAAGCGGCGGCAAGGCGATTGCTGATTTGCGGAATGCACGTCCATATCGGTATCGACGACGACGATCTACGGATCGACCTGATGAACCAGGCGACCTATTTTCTGCCGCATTTGCTTGCCTTGAGCACGTCGTCGCCGTTCTGGCAGGGGTGCGAAACCGGCCTAATGTCCTACCGCACCAGCGTGTTCGACGGTTTGCCGCGGACCGGCTTGCCGGAACAGTTTTCAAGTTACAGCGAATACAACCTGCTCGTATCGGCGATGGTCGGCGCAGGTGTCATCGAAGATGCCACACGAATATGGTGGGACCTGCGACCCAGCGCCCGTTATCCGACCCTTGAGATGCGCTCGACCGATGTTTGCACGGCGCTGGACGACGCGATTGCTATTGCCGCCCTATTTCAATGCCTCATGAGCATGTTGGTGCGTTTGCGCAAGAACAACCAGCGATGGCGGGTGTATCCCGTAAGCCTCGTTAACGAGAATCGGTGGTTGGCACAACGCCACGGCACCACCGCCGGGCTGGTCGACCTCGGGAAAGGCCGAGTCGTTCCCTATACGGAATTGCTCGTGGAGATACTTGATCTTATCGCGGAAGACGCCGACAAATTGGGGTGCGCCAACGAAATCTCGCATGCCAGAACCATTGTCGAACGCGGAACGAGCGCAACCTGGCAGATCGAGACCTTCCGGTCGGCGATGCGCGCCGGTGCCAATGCGGAACAGGCCTTGAAGTCCGTGGTCGATATGCTGATCGAACGAACTGCCAATGTATAAGAACCGACAGAATCTGAGGCTAAATCATGAGTAAGACGAACGACGTGACGACGGAAATCGAGGCGGCCGCCTTTCGGCGCCTCCTCCAGCACCTTCGGGACCATCCGGAAGTGCAAAACATCGAGCTCATGGGGCTTGCCGACTTTTGCCGCAACTGTTTGG
Source organism: uncultured Alphaproteobacteria bacterium (assembly GCA_964350495.1). GTDB lineage: Bacteria > Pseudomonadota > Alphaproteobacteria > SHVP01 > SHVP01 > CALJDF01. The sequence continues at coordinate 46,047 of CAYGKG010000002.1, read as the reverse complement.
CCAAGTGGTACGTGGCCGCAAGTGAGGAGCGTGGGCACGACATCAGTTACGATGGCGCGCGCGAAGTCGTCTATGGCATGCCTTACGCTGAGTGGAAGGCAAAGCACCAAACCGAAGCGACCCCGGAACAGCTAGCAGCCTTTGCTGCACACCAAGCTGCCGAAGAAGCAGGGAAGTCCTGATGGTAGAGAGTAGCGAGATTGGAAAGAACGAGTTCATGGCAGATACGACGATTGCAGCCGATCAACTTCGATCCTTCATCGAACGAATCGAACGCTTGGAAGAAGAGAAGGCAGTCTTATCTGCCGATGTTCGCGAAGTTTACGCCGAACTCAAGGGCACTGGGTTCGACCCCAAGATCGTCCGCCAAATTATTCGTCTGAGAAAGATGGATACAAATGAGCTGCAGGAACAGGAACACCTCCTCGACACCTACAAGTCGGCGCTCGGGATGGCGTAGCTCGGAGGGGCTGCTTCAAAACTGACCAAGCGGTTTTGCTCGAACGGCCGCGTTTCGGGTTAGAACTTTTCGACCCACGGACGGATGTCGAGTTCTTGCGTCCAAGCGCTGCGATGCTGTTTGTGTAGTTGGAAATATGTCTCGGCGATTGCCTCGGGGTCCAGCATCGCGTCGGGTGGCCGATCGGCAGCAAGGTGGGCTTGGCGCGGCGTGTGGATCTGGCCGTCGATATTGACGTAGGAAACGTGAATGCCCTTGGGACCGAGCTCGCGGGCCATGCTTTGCGCTAAGGCCCGGAGGCCAAACTTACCGATGGCGAAGCCTGCGAATTCGGCGCTGCCGCGCATCCCCGAGGTGGCGCCAGTAAAGAGGATTGTGCCTTCGTTTCGCGGAACCATGCATTTCGCGGCCTCGCGCCCCAGCAGCAATCCGCCGAGGCAAGATACCTTCCAGGCATTGACGACATCGTCGGCCTTCAGATCCAAAATACTCCCTTTGACTCGCCCGCTCGCGTTGTAGACGGCGACGCCGAGGGGCCCAAGATCCTTCTCGGTTCGGCGCACGAGGTCGACCACTGCTTGCTCGTCGGTCGCGTCGGTCGGGACCGCTAACGCGCGGCCGCCCGCCGCCTCGATATCGGCGACAACCGGCTCCAGCACTTCCAAGCGCCGCGCGGCAACCGCGACGGCGTAGCCTTCACGGGCAAATCGGCGCGCGACGGATGCCCCCGTACTTGGGCCAAGCCCTAGGACGATACAGCTCTTGTCGGTCATTGGTGCCTCATGGTGATGGGGGTCATGCCGCGGCATTGCGTTGGGGAACGGGGTAATCCAACTGGTTTAGCAGGTCAGCCCGGATTTTGTTGGCGGCGTCGATGCTGCTGCTCTTGATCGGTCCGTAGCCCCGAATGGTTTCGGGCAGCTGCGCAAGCTCAACCGCAACATCGTGATTTTCTGTCGAGAGCTTGTCGCCGACGATCGCCACCATCGCCTCGTAGTCCTTGATGAGCTGCCGTTCGGTGCGGCGGTCCGCGAGACGCCCAAACGGATCGAAGGGAGTGCCGCGCAGCCAGCGAAATTTGGCAAGTACGCGAAGCGCAGAAAGCATCCACGGGCCGAAAGTTGTTTTCTCGGGTCGTCCACCCGCAGGGTCGGTTCGCGCGAGTAGCGGTGGCGCTAAGTGAAATTTTATCCGGTACGGTCCCGCGAACTGGTCGTTTAGTTTCTGCCGGAAATTACTTGCAGTGAACAGGCGCGCGACTTCGTACTCGTCCTTATAGGCCATGAGTTTGAACGCGCCATGCACGACGGCTTCGGCAAAGCCCTTTGTGCGAGGCGCCCGGCTCGCCTCGGTTGCGGCCGCCGTCGCGACCAGCCGGCGGTACCGATCAGCGTAGGCTTTGTTCTGGTAGTCGGTCAGGAACATAGCACGACGATCGATAAGCTCCTGAAGTGTGAATGGGTGTTTCCCGGCATCGTCCGACTGGATGGAATGCAGGGTGTCGGGGTTGGCGGCTGCGCGGCGGCCGACGTCGAAAGCGCGCTTGTTTAGATCCACCGAGACGCCGTTTAACTCGATCGCGCGGACCAACGACGCCAAAGAGACCGGTATACGTCCGTGTTGGAAGGCAACGCCGAGAAGAAACATGTTCGTCGCGATCGAGTCGCCAAACATGCGCGTCGCGATCGCAGTTGCGTCGATGAAGTGAGTGTTTGCCTCGCCTGCGGCAAGCGAGACCTCGGCTCTCAGTCGATCGGCATCGAGTTCGAAGTTGCGGTCGAGCGTCGCATCGGCGGTTGGCGTTTCGTGACTGTTGACGATCGCCCAGGTTCGCCCGTTCTCGACGGTGTTGATCACGTCGGGGCTTGCGGCAACGACGAGATCCGCACCCAGGATCAGATCGGCGCCCCCGGTGTCGATGCGCACCGCGCTGAGGTCGTCCGGTGTTGGAGCAATCCGTATGTGGCTGGTGACGGCACCGCCCTTTTGCGCCAAACCGGTCTGATCGAGGACCGTGACGCCCTTGCCGTCAAGGTGTGCGGCCATCCCGATCAACGCGCCGATGGTGATGACGCCAGTGCCGCCAATCCCGGTGACGACGATGCCGACGGGCCTCGTCAATGGCAGGGTACTCGGCTCGCCGAGTGGGGTGTCTGGGCCAAGGGTCGGTAATGGCCGTTCCTCTTTGCGGATGGTGCCGCCTTCGACCGTCACGAAGCTGGGGCAGAAGCCCTCTATACAGGAGTAGTCCTTGTTGCAAGAGGACTGGTCGATTGCGCGTTTTCGACCGAATTCGGTATTGATCGGGATGACCGACAGGCAATTCGATTGGACGGAGCAATCGCCGCATCCCTCGCATACGAGGTCATTGATGAAGACGCGCTTCGCCGGGTCTGGATAGGTGCCCCGTTTGCGGCGGCGGCGCTTTTCCGCAGCGCACGTTTGGTCGTAGATCATAACGGTCACCCCAGGCGTCGCCCGGAGCTCGCGCTGAAGGGAGTCCAGCGAGTCGCGATGATGAATGGACGTGCCGGCGGGAAAGATCGCCGGGTTGGCATATTTTTCCGGTTCATCCGAGACGATCGCAATGCGGTCGACGCCCTCGGCCCGCACGATTTGGGCAAACCGGTCGACGCCGGGGCTGCCGTCCGGCGTCTGGCCACCAGTCATCGCGACCGCATCGTTGAAGAGAATTTTGTAGGTGATGTTGACGCCGGCGGCCAACGCCTGGCGAATGGCGAGACTGCCGGAATGGACGAACGTGCCATCGCCAAGATTGGCGAAGACGTGCTCAGTGCGCGTGAACGGTGCCTGACCAACCCACGCCGCGCCTTCCCCACCCATTTGGCTGAATGTTGCCGTGTTCCGATTCATCGATAACGCCATGTAATGGCAGCCGATCCCCGCCAGTGCGCGACTGCCGTCGGGAACCTTGGTCGAGCGGTTGTGCGGGCAGCCGGAACAAAAGAATGGGCTTCGGGCATCGACCGGTGCCCGGTTCCGCCGTTGATCGCTGCGCGCAGAAAGGTATTCAAGACGCCCTCGGATCGCCGAATCGTCGGCAAATCGCAACAACCTCGTCCCGACCAACTGCGCGACCTCGCCCGGCGACATAATTCCGGCGGTGCACAACACCCGATTGCCTTGCTCGTCGAACTTGCCGATCACGCGCGGGCGGCGCGAACCGGCAAGCTCGTAAAGCTGTGCTTTGACTTGGTCTTCCAACAGGGGGCGTTTCTCTTCGACGACAAGGATTTCCTCGAGGTCTCTGGCGAACGCAAGCAGACCGGCGCGGTCCAGCGGCCAACTCATGCCGATTTTGAAGACGCGAATGCCGAGCGCTGCTGCCCGCCGGTCGTCGATGCCGAGGGTACTTAGAGCTTGCCGCACATCGAGATAGGCTTTGCCGGTGGTAATAATGCCAAGCCGCGGGGTCGGCGAATCGATCACGATTCGATCGAAGCTATTTGCACGCGCAAAAGCCTTTACGGCATAGCGTTTGTAGTCGTGGAGCCGGGCTTCCTGCTCCAACGCTGTATCGGGCCAGCGAATATTGAGGCCCCCAGGGGGCATTTCAAAATCTTCGGGCTGTACGATTTCGAGCCGATGCGGATCGACCAGCACGCTCGCGGAGCTTTCGACGGTGTCGGCGACGGCAGTGAAGCCCACCCAAATCCCGGCGTAGCGCGACATTGCCCACCCAAGCAATCCGTAGTCGATGTAGTCCTGGACGCCGGCGGGATTGATAACGGGGACCATCGCGCCGACCATGGCATGGTCGCTTTGATGCGCAAGCGTAGAGGAGACCGCGCCGTGATCGTCGCCGGCGAGCACTAGAACGCCGCCATGAGTCGATGTGCCGGCGGCGTTACCGTGCTTGATTGCGTCCATTGCTCGGTCGAGGCCGGGGCCCTTCCCGTACCAGATGGAAAAGACGCCGTCGTAGCGCGCGCCCTCAAACAGATTGGTTTGTTGCGACCCCCAAACCGCGGTTGCCGCCAGTTCCTCATTGATGCCCGGTTGGAAGCGGATGTGGTTGGCGTCCAGGAACGGTTTAGCGCGCCAAAGGTGCAGGTCGTACACGCCAAGCGGAGAGCCGCGGTACCCCGAAATGAAGCCTGCGGTATTCAGCCCGTCGCGAAGATCGCGCTGGCGCTGCATCATCGGCAGCCGAATGAGCGCTTGTGTTCCCGTGAGGTAAACGCGCCCGGACTCGAGCGTGTATTTGTCGTCGAGGCTGGCTGCGACCGTCATCGGATCTGCTCCCACCGCATTTAGGTAAGGACTGGTGACTGTTATTGCAATGCGCCGCCGGGGTTGAGATTGTAACCGAGCGGTCTCCCGCGCGCGCCCACCGTGACGTGATTTTGATGGTCCCAGGCGCTAAGGTGCGCGCGCCCAAGGAAAAGTGAGCAGTCTGGAATGGCAGTTGTCGTTACCGGCGCAGCCGGATTCATAGGATTCCACGTTAGCCGAGCCCTGCTGGACCGAGGGGAGAGGGTGATCGGGGTCGATTCGGTCAACGATTATTATGACCCGAGCCTCAAAGAGGCGCGCCTCGCCCAGCTTGCGCCATCCGAAGCGTTTTCCTTCGTTCGTTCGTCCATTGCCGAGCCCGCATGTTTTGAGAAACTTGCCACCTTTGGTGATGTGACCGGCGTCGTACATTTGGCCGCCCAGGCCGGCGTGCGCTACTCGATCGAGAACCCCTTTGCGTACGTCGAGGCCAACCTAGTTGGCCATATGCGGGTACTGGAGTATTGCCGCGCACTCCCGGGTCTCAAACACCTCGTCTATGCGAGCTCCAGTTCGGTATATGGGGGAAACACGAAACTTCCATTCTCTATCGAAGATCGCGTCGATCAGCCCGTATCCCTTTATGCGGCGACTAAACGGGCCGATGAACTGCTCAGCCATAGCTACAGTCACCTCTTCAGGATTCCGCAGACCGGATTGCGCTTTTTCACGGTGTACGGTCCCTGGGGCCGCCCAGATATGGCGCTGTTCTCGTTTGCCAAGGCAATCCTGAGAGGCGAACCCATTCGCGTTTTCAACCATGGCGATATGGTGCGCGACTTCACCTATATCGACGACATCGTCGCCGGGATCCTGGCTGCGTTGGAACGGCCGCCCGGTGACGAAGAGGGGGCGCCGCACCGGGTCTACAACCTTGGCAACAATACGCCCGAGCCGTTGCTTGGCGTGATCGGTTTGTTGGAGGACGCTCTTGGAAGAAAGGCGGACAAGCTCTTCGAGCCAATGCAGCCGGGGGACGTCAAAGCAACCTACGCCGACATTACCGAGAGTCGGCGCGATCTTGGGTTCGAACCGCAAACACCGATCGCGGTGGGAATCCAGCGCTTTGTCGAGTGGTACCGGAAGTATCATGTCTGACATGCGCCGCTCCGAAGTGCCGGCTCTAGCGCTCGACGTCATCAAGCGTTTCGGCGCGGAGATACCGTTTCTCAAGGCGCTATCGACGCGCGTCGACTTTCTCGATCGGGGCCGATGCGGTCTGTCGGTGGATTGGAGCGAAGAGCTCGTTGGCGACGCGTCGACCGGTGTCGTCCATGGCGGCGTGATTACGGCGCTCCTGGATAGCGCTTCTGGAATGGCTGTTTTCTCGATCATTCCACGGGTCATGCAGATTGCTACGCTCGATCTGCGAATCGATTACCTGCGTGCCGCGTTGCCGCACGTTGCCATCAAAGCAGAGGCGGACTGCTACAGGCTGAGCAACAACATCGCGTTCGTTCGGGGGCGTGCTTACCAAAAGGCCGACAGGGAGATCGCCAGCGGCCTCGCTACCTTCATGCTGGATTCCAGTGCGCTTTGAAATGAACGATCGGGTCGAAAAACTGCGCGATGCAAAGGCCAGAAGGTCGCCACAGGAGATCGTTCGCGCGATACCGTATCTCGAGTTCCTTGGCGTAACCGTTCAGGAAGAAGGGGGCGATCTTGTGTGTTTCCTCCCCTTCCAAGAGAAGCTCGTTGGCAACCCGACCTTGCCCGCACTCCATGGCGGTGTGATCGGGAGCTTGTTGGAAAGCGTAGCGCTTCTCCAGTTGATCTGGGCCTTGGACAGCGCTGAGTTACCGCGAACCATCAATACCTCACTGGACTTCTTGCGCAGCGGACAGGCGAAGGGTACCTACGCGCGCGGGCGAATCACCAAGCAGGGAAGGCGCGTTGCAAACGTCCGCGCAGAGGCTTGGCAGGACGATCCGTCACGTCTGATCGCCGCAGCGCATGGTCACTTTCTTCTCGGTAGCGGAACAACAAGGGGTGTCGATAATGAGCGCTGAGGCCGCAACGGACCTGCCGGTTTGGGATCTTTCCGACCTCTACAGCGCACCGGATTCGCCGGATGTTCGCGGCGACCTTGCAAAGGCGCAAAGCGCGGTAGAGCTTTTTTGCACGGACTACAAAGGGGCCATTGCCGGCCTGAAGCCCGCTGCATTCACGCAAGCCATCGAACGCTACGAGACGATCCAAGAAAGCTTAGGGAAGCTTGGAAGCTATGCCCAACTGTTACGCGCAGGAGACCTCAACAATTCTTCCGTCGCGAAATTTGCGCAAGATATCGGCGAGCAGTTGAACGCGACCTCTTCGAACCTGATCTTCTTTGCCCTCGAGATAAACAGAATTGAGGACGCGGCGCTCGCTGACCTGATGGCGCACGACGACTGCCAAAAGTACCGACCGTGGATTGAGAATGTCCGAGTCTTTCGCCCGCACGAACTAGCTGATGATGTGGAAAAATTGTTTCACGAAAAGGCTGTCACGGGGTCGGTTGGATGGGGGAGGCTGTTTGACGAGACGCTTGCGGCCTCGCGATACGACATTGCCGGGAAAACCGTAACGCTCGAACATACGCTCAATCTTTTGACCGATACCGACCGCGATCGACGCCGCCGCGCGGCAGCTGCTCTCGCCGCGACGTTCGAAGAAAAAGCGCCCTTGTTCGCGCTGGTCACAAATGTTCTGGCAAAGGATAAAGAAATCGAAGACCGATGGCGGGGGTTTCAGTCGCCGCCCGCTTCGCGCCATCTCGCGAATCTGGTCGAAACCGAGGTCGTCGATGCGCTTGAAAACGCGGTGGTCGCCTCCTTCTCGCGCACGTCGCACCGGTACTACAGTTTGAAAGCGCGCTGGCTCGGCGTCGAAAAACTCGAACATTTCGATCGCAACGCGCCCTTACCGCTGGCCGATGAGCGCAAATTCACGTGGGCCGACGCGCGCGATACGGTCCTCGGTGCCTACGAACGTTTTTCCGGCGATCTCGGTAAGATCGGGCGCACATTTTTCGATCATGCGTGGATTGACGCGCCACCTCGGCCGGGCAAGTCGCCCGGTGCCTTTGCCCACCCGACAGTGCCGTCCGCCCATCCCTACTTGCTGCTCAATTATCAGGGCAAAGTCAGGGACGTCATGACATTGGCGCATGAACTCGGTCACGGGGTTCATCAGGTGTTGGCTGGCCCGCAGGGTGCCTTGATGGCCGATACGCCGCTTACCCTGGCGGAAACTGCCTCCGTTTTCGGCGAACAGCTGGTGTTCAGGGCATTGCTGGACGCCGAATCCGATCCCGTTCGGCGCACGCATATGTTGGCCGGCAAGGTTGAGGACATGATCAATACCGTGGTCCGGCAGATTGCGTTCTACCGGTTCGAAAAGGCGGTCCATGAGGAGCGGCGACAGGGCGAACTTACCGTCGAGCGGCTCGGCGAAATCTGGCTCGCGGTTCAAGCAGAGAGCCTCGGGCCTGCCTTCCGCCTTGGCGCGGACTATCGCAACTATTGGTGCTACATCCCGCACTTCATCCACTCGCCGTTCTACGTGTACGCGTATGCATTTGGCGACTGCTTAGTGAATGCGCTGTACGCCGTTTTCCAGAATTCCGAGACCGGTTTCCAAGAGCGCTACATCGCGATGTTGAAGGCTGGCGGGACCAAGCGGCACAAGGAGTTGCTGGCGCCGTTCGGGCTGGACGCCTCCGAGCCGGCATTTTGGCAGCAGGGGCTCGACCTCATTTCGGGCTTTATTGATGAACTGGAGGGGATCGGCGATGCAGGCGCTCATGGTTGAGAGAGGATCGACGGAATTCGAAATTCTAGAAGCGCTTTGCGAGATGCCGCGACCGGTGCGCGGGATGTCGGAAGCGATGCTTTTGCGTGCGTTCAAGTCTACCCGTGCGATCCATACACTCGCCGCCGACGGACTGATTCAGTGCCGCGGCTGGAATGACGGGCCCGGCGGGGTGTGGGTTCCAACCAAGAAGGGTGAGGCGCTGGTTGCCGGCTCGGGCGCGGCAGGCAAGTAACGAAGGCAATGTTGATGCTCGGCAGGGTCTGCTATAAGACCCCTGCCGAATTGCGAAGGAGCGGGCTATGGCTGAGAACGAACAAATCGATCTGCCTCAAAAACAACAAACTTGGGCTGGGTTTACCCGGCTTGTTCAATGGGTTAGTGGGTTGACCATCGTTACCCTCGGTCTCATGGCGATCTTTCTCCTTTAGGTGGCGACTTTATCGCCCCATAGATCCCAGCCGGGCTTTGCGCTCGGCGTTCAAGCCAGGCAGTAGGCATGAAGGTTTTGGTCGTCCGCGAGACGCGTGCTCACGAACGTCGCGTTGCGGCGACGCCCGAAACGGTAAAGAAATTGATTGCCCTCGGCTGCTCGGTTGCGATCGAAGCGGGCTCGGGTGCGGGCGCCAACATCACGGACGAGTCCTATCGACAGGCCGGGGCCGACGTGGTGGGCGACATTGCGGCGGTGGTGGACGCCGATGTTCTGCTCAAGGTCCAGCGGTCGGGGGACGGTCGGGACGACAGTGCTTGTTTGAAACGCGGCGGCTTGCTGATCGGCATGCTAGCGCCGTCTACCGACCTGGATCAGATCGAGGGCTACGCGGATCGCGGGATCGTCGCGATCTCGCTTGAACTCCTTCCCCGCATCACGCGGGCGCAGAGCATGGACGTCCTGTCGTCCCAGTCCAATCTGGCGGGTTACAAAGCGGTTCTCGATGCTGCCGGCGTTTATGGTCGGGCGATGCCGATGATGATGACCGCGGCGGGGACCGTCGCTCCAGCCAAGGTATTTGTCCTCGGCGCGGGTGTTGCCGGGCTGCAAGCCATCGCAACCGCTCGCCGCCTCGGCGCCGTCGTTTCCGCGACCGATGTGCGCCCGGTGGCTAAGGAACAGGTTGAATCCCTGGGGGCAAAGTTTGTCATGGTGGAGTCGCCGGAAGTCGAGAACGCCGAAACTGCGGGCGGTTACGCCCGCGAGATGAGCGCCGATTACCAGGAACGCCAGCAGGCGCTGGTGCGGGCTACCTTGGAAAAGGCCGATATCGCTATCTGTACGGCGCTCATACCTGGTCGCCGAGCGCCGATGTTGATCAATGCCGATACCGTTCACAGCATGAAGCCGGGCAGCGTGATCGTCGATCTTGCGGTCGAGCAGGGCGGCAACTGCGAGCTGTCCGTCCCCGGCGAGGTCGTCGATGTCAACGGCGTCATGATCGTTGGGCATTTCAACGTGCCAAGCCGTTTGGCCGCGGACGCGTCGGCGCTCTATGCAAAGAACCTCTTCAACTTTCTTTCACCGCTGATCGATGCCGAGTCGAAGTCGCTCAAGATCGATTGGGAAGACGAGATACTGAAGGCGACCGTGCTGACCCGCGACGGTCGGGTCGTCCATCCTCTGTCCGAGCGAAAGGCATCGTAATGGAAGCGGTCGTTATCGACCCATTCGTCTTTCGCCTCGCGATATTCGTTTTGGCGATTTTCGTTGGCTACTACGTCGTGTGGAGCGTTACACCCGCGCTTCACACCCCACTTATGGCCGTTACCAATGCAATTTCTAGCGTCATTATTGTCGGCGCGTTGATCGCGGCGGGGCCCGAAGAGATGAACATTGCGAAGATATTCGGCTTTGTCGCGATCGTCCTGGCGGCGGTCAATATCTTCGGCGGTTTCGTCGTGACCCAGCGCATGCTCCAGATGTTCAAGAGGAAAAAATAGTCGTGGCAGCGAACCTCTCTGCCATCGCCTACCTGATCGCCGGCGTCCTCTTCATTATGGCCTTGCGCGGCCTTTCGTCGCCGGAATCCGCGCGACGCGGCAATTATTTCGGCATCGCCGGGATGCTTATTGCCATCGTCACCACAATGCTCAATCCCCACATCTTGGGCTTCGATCTCATCGTTCTAGGGTTGGGGGTCGGTGCGGTGATCGGCACCGTGATTGCCCTGCGGATTCAGATGACGGCGATGCCGCAACTGGTGGCGGCGTTCCACAGCCTTGTAGGTCTAGCCGCGGTTCTCGTTGCCGCCGCTGCTTTCTATGCGCCGGAGTCCTACGGAATCGGGGTCGCGGGGCAAATTAGAACCGCGAGTCTGATTGAAATGGCGCTGGGCGCTGCAATCGGCGCCATCACCTTTTCCGGTTCGATCGTCGCCTTCGCCAAGCTCCAGGGGTTGGTCTCGGGCAATCCCCTCGTTTTTCCCGGACAGCACTGGCTCAATCTTTTGATAGGCCTTGTCATCCTCGGCCTGGGCACGTTGTTTGTTTTACAAGAATCCGTTCCGCTTTTTTGGGTGGTTGTCGGGCTCGCGTTCCTGATTGGTTTTCTCATCATTCTCCCGATTGGCGGCGCCGATATGCCGGTCGTGGTGTCGATGCTCAACTCCTACTCGGGTTGGGCAGCGGCCGGCGTTGGTTTCACGCTCGAGAACACCGCGCTGATCATCACCGGTGCACTGGTTGGATCCTCCGGTGCGATCCTCAGCTACATCATGTGTCACGCGATGAATCGGTCGTTCATCAGTGTGATCCTGGGCGGTTTCGGCGGCGACGCCGTGGCAGGGTCGTCCGGGGCGAGCCGTAGCGATCGAGCGGTTAAGGCCGGAAGCGCGGATGACGCGGCGTTTATCATGAAGAACGCCGGATCCGTCATCATCGTGCCGGGATACGGACTTGCGGTGGCGCAGGCGCAGCACGCCGTTCGCGAAATGGCGGACCGACTCAAGGAAGAGGGCGTTAGCGTTCGCTATGCCGTCCATCCGGTTGCTGGCCGGATGCCGGGCCACATGAATGTATTGTTGGCCGAGGCCAATGTTCCCTATGACGAAGTGTTCGAGCTCGACGAAATCAACAGCGATTTTTCTAACGTCGACGTTGCATTCGTGATCGGCGCCAACGATGTCACTAATCCCGCAGCTAAGACCGACCCGCAAAGCCCGATCTACGGGATGCCAATTCTCGATGTCGAGAACGCGCGGACGGTGCTGTTCGTTAAACGCTCTCTCTCGCCGGGCTATGCCGGTGTCGACAACGAAGTCTTCTACCGCGATAACACGATGATGCTGTTCGGCGATGCCAAGAAAATGGTCGAAGGCGTTATCCGCGCGCTCTAGCGCAACAAAAAAGCCGCCCGAAGGCAGCTTTTAAGCGGTTCACAGATACTCGGCTAGACCTCTCGCTGCGCCCTCTTGCGTGCAAGCTTGCGCGCACGACGAACGGCTTCGGCCTTTTCCCGGGCCCGCTTTTCGGATGGCTTTTCGTAGAAGTTCCGGAGCTTCATCTCACGGAAGATACCTTCCCGCTGCATTTTCTTTTTCAGTGCGCGGAGGGCCTGATCGACATTGTTGTCACGGACGTGGACTTGCAAACGGTTTCTCCCGGAAAGCTCGCTGTAATTTCGGGGTGCCCCGGACGACGGAACACACGAGGCGCGGTGATTACCATATGGTTTCGGCGATGTACAGCCCGACCGGCGACGCCGCCCGTAGGCCCCGGTGACGAAATTGGCCGAAATGCAGCCTCTTTACCCAATGCCGCACTCTAGACCATGATGACCTATGGCAATTCTGAAGATCGCAAAAATGGGCCATCCCGTTCTCCTCCAGCGGGCAGCCGAGGTCGAGGATCCGACGGATCCGGAGATCCAAGCTCTGATCGACGACATGTTCGAGACAATGGAGGATGCCCAAGGGCTCGGCCTTGCCGCCCCCCAGGTCCATGTCCCCGTGCGGATCGTCGTGTTTCACGTGCCGGGGGAGGACGAAGATGAAATGCGCGCCCAGGTCTTGGTCAACCCGATCATCATACCGCTGACCGAGGAAACGCGACTCGGGTGGGAGGGTTGCCTGTCCGTGCCCGGTCTGCGCGGCAAAGTCCCGCGGTTCGACCGGATTCGCTACACCGGCCTGGATGAGAACGGCGCCGCCGTCGACGTAACGGCCGCGGGCATGCATGCCCGCGTGGTGCAGCATGAGTGCGACCACCTTGACGGACGCCTTTACCCGACACGCATGGTCGATTTGGCAGATCTTGTGTTCGAATCGGAATGGCGGTTTCACCTGTCTGTCGAAAACGAGGAAGAGGATCTGTGACCATTCCCGGCGATCGAGATGCGATTTTACGGGCCGTCCTCGGCCATGTGCCGTTCGATGGTTGGTCTGCAAAGGCGTACGCCGCGGGCGAGCAGGATTCAGGGCTCCCGCCAGACCGAGCGGCTCTGGCGTTCCCGGATGGGATCGACGGCGTGGCCGCCTATTTTGGCATGTCGGTGGCACGCAAGTTGGAAGTGGCACTCGAAGGACTTGCCGACAGTGAACCGTCGATCCGCAAGCGTATTGCTATTGGGGTGCGCACTTTTGTCGGTCTGATCGCCGACCATCGGGAGCAGGTTCGGCGTCTGTCGCCGCTCGCGCGATCGCGCGGCACATTGGGCGGTCTGGGCGTTCTCTATCGGATTACCGACGTTATTTGGCGCGCCGCGGGAGACCGGTCAGTTGACTTCAGCTTCTACACCAAAAGGGGCCTGCTTGCCGGTGTCGTGACGACGACCTACTGGTACTGGCTTGACGACGAGTCCGAAGGGTTTGCCGACACCTGGGCGTTCCTCGACCGGCGTATCGCCGATGTTCTTCGGATCCAAAAGCTCCGCGGCCGGGCCGAGAAAATCGGTGATCGCCTCGGCGCGCCGCTGAAGGCATTGCGAAAATCTCCGTTCGGCAAAGGGTTCGGTGTGCCTAGGTCGCGGTAACGCTCAGTTTTGTTACATGGCCCATCTTGCGACCTGCCCGAATCTCGGTTTTGCCGTAGAGATGCAGTTTGGCGAGCGGATCGCCAAGATAGGTCCGCCACGCATCGATGTCGTGGCCGATAAGGTTCGTCATGACGACATCGAATGAGCGCGCGGTACTGCCGAGGGGTAAGCCACAGATTGCGCGGATGTGTTGCTCGAATTGATCGGTGGCACAAGCGTCAATTGTCCAGTGGCCGGAATTGTGGACGCGCGGGGCGATCTCGTTCACTAGAACCGATCCGTCCTTTGTTGCGAACATCTCCACAGCCCCGACGCCGACATAGTTGAGCGCCGCCGCCAAACGATGGGCGATGTCGCGGGCGGTTTCGAGAGCGGCGCCACCCAGGCGCGGGGGCACCCTGCTTTCCCGAAGGATGCCGTCGCGGTGCGTGTTTTCCGGAACGTCGAACGTCGCCACGGTTCCCGACGATTGCCGGGCAATGATCACCGATATCTCGACGGCGAAGTCGACGACACCCTCCAGGAGGCACGCCCCAGCGCCGAGGTCCATCCAAGCGGAATCGAGGTCGCTCGTCGATCGAACGAAGCGCTGGCCCTTGCCGTCGTACCCCATCCGTCGGGTTTTCAAGATGGCAGGCAAACCCGTTGTGGCGATCGCCGTTTTGAAGTCCTCCGGCCCATCGATCGGGGCGAATGCGGTCGTCGGAAGGCCCAAATCCCGGCACAACGATTTTTCGGCCAGCCGGTCCTGACTGACGCCCAGCGCATGCGCTGAGGGATGGACAGGGACATCGCGCTGGAGGACCTCAATTGTTTGACGGGGTATGTTCTCAAACTCGAACGTCGCGACATCGATTGCCTGGGCGAAGCGGGTCAAGGCCGCCACATCGTCAAAAGGAGCGATAGTCGTCCTGTCGGTCACGAAAGAGGCCGGCGCGTTGGCCTCAGGGCAATAAACGTGTGTGCGGTAGCCTAGCCTTGCCGCCGCCAAGCACAGCATGCGGCCGAGCTGGCCGCCACCCAATATCCCAATGGTTGCGCCTGGAGTGACTTCTTCCACCATCTGAGGGGCTCAGACCGTCTTGGGCGCGTCGTCAATGGCGGCGGTCTGTGCCTGCCGCCAGGCACGCAGGGCTTCGCGCACCGCCGCATCGCTAAGCGCAACGACAGAGGCTGCCAGGAGCGCTGCATTGACCGCACCCGCGCGCCCGATCGCCAAGGTGCCGACGGGTATCCCAGCCGGCATCTGAACGATTGACAAGAGGCTGTCCATGCCTCCCAAGGCCTTGCTTTCGATCGGCACGCCAAACACTGGTAGAATGGTCATGGATGCTGTCATGCCAGGGAGGTGCGCCGCACCGCCTGCGCCCGCGATAATGGCCGCGAGGCCCCTTTCTTCGGCGCTCCTGGCGTACTCCACCAGGCGATCGGGGGTCCGATGGGCCGATACGATGCGTACCTCGTGCGAAATGCCCATCTTTTCCAGCGTCTCCGCAGCGTGGCGCATCGTCTCCCAATCGGACTGACTGCCCATGATGACGCCAATTTTGACGGCGGCTTCCATAGGGCGCACCTCCTGGAAAAGCGCCGGATTATAGGGGGGGGATCGGGCCGATCAAATGCCTACCGGTCGGATAACGCTTTATTAACCATCCTAGCGTCAAATTTTCTGCGGAACGGGCGAACTGGCCGATTCTACCCCCGGGTAGCTTGTGCTAGGGTGTCCGAGCGGAAGGCTGACATTACCTAGTGTTTGACCAATGAAAGTATCCTCAACCGGCCCTGTAGGAACGACGTCGGTTCGTCGCGTGGCACGCGCGTCCGGCGCGACACGGGCCTCGTCCGTTCAGGCAACGGACGCCTACGGCGCCGCCGCGCCTCCACGCCAGGTCGATGACAACGTCTCGGTCATGGGGATTCCGCAGGCTGAGATCACGCCAAAGGTCCGCGACGCGCTGATGAACCTGATGGCCGAAGTCGACCAGATGCGCCGCGAGCTTCAGGTCGCGCGGGAGCGGCTGGCCAATCTGGAAAGGCTGGCCGATCGCGATCCGCTCATCCCCATTGCCAATCGGCGTGCGTTCGTCCGCGAGCTGACTAGAAATATGGCGCTGGCCGAACGTTATGGCACGCCGTCTTCGGTCGTATATATCGACGTTAACGACTTCAAAGAGATCAACGATACCTACGGTCATTCCGCCGGCGACGAAGCGCTCAAACACGTCGCCGAGCTTTTGCTTTCCAGCGTGCGTGAGTCCGACGTCGTGGGACGCTTGGGCGGCGATGAGTTCGGGGTCATTCTGGACCGGACCGATCAATCGACCGCGCGGGAAAAAGCCGAGCATCTGGCCCGACAAATCATGAAGGTCCCGATGGATCATCAGGGCCGTGCGGTGCCGATCCATGTGGCGGTAGGCGTCTACACGTTTACCGGTGCCGAAGACGTCGGTCACGCGCTGGCAGCGGCCGACCGGGACATGTACGCCCACAAGAAGCGCATGAAGTCGAATGGCGGCCCCGGCTAGGCAATGATGTCCGGGTACAGCTGGTCTTCCAGCCGTGCGATCTGATCCTTCAATGCCAGTTTTCGTTTCTTGAGCCGCTGCAATTTCAAACTGTCGAAGGGCGTATGCTCGAGGAGCACGTCGACGGCTGCATCGAGATCGCGATGTTCCGTTTTCAAAGCGACGAGTTGCTGGCGAAGGAGCTCCAATCCCATGAGCGAACGTAGCATGCGGGTCGTGCAGGTCTCAATTTGACGGCCGAAGAGTCGCTGTGGAATTTTGCGGTTCGCGTCTACGATCGCCCTGGCGTTGAAGCGGCGTGTTTGGAGCTTCAGGACTCGTTTGGTGCCGACGTCCCGGTCCTAATATTCGGACTGTGGGCTGGCGCCCGTGGATGGCGTCTATCGCGAGCGGACTACGAGGCCGCCGTGTTGGCAGTCGCCCCATGGCAGCAGCGCGTTGTTGCCCCCCTTCGTGCCGTGCGGCGCGCGCTCAAGAGGTTGGCCGACTTCCCTCCCGGCGTTGAGGCGGCTACAGGCAGGATCGGATCGCAGGTGAAAGCTCTCGAATTGGACGCGGAAAGGAGCGAATTGGAATTTCTCGAAACGCTGGGATCTGGCGCTCAAAAAAAAGGGGGCGTTCCTCCGGTGGAGGCTAACCTCGCGGCCTACTTGGAGATTCTTGGTGTTCCCCCCCATCGGTTTAGCCAACAAAAACGATCGTTGTTGACCGCCGTGCCGGGCTAGCAGTTCCTCGGAAAGGGTTCAGTTTTGCCCGCCGTTGCACTATGATTTGGCGATCTAACGGAGGTGCTAGATGAACGATTTGGCAACGGTGGATATCGAGGCGTTAAAGGCCAAACACCACGACTTGGACAAAATCATTTGGAAGGAAGAAAAGCGGAATCTTCCGGACGAAGAGCGGATTGCGACGCTCAAAAAAGAGAAGCTCCAGCTAAAGGACCAAATTGCTCTGCTTGAGAACCGCCCGCACTAAAGATTGCGGGCCATCTCGCGTAGTTTGAATTTTTGAACTTTCCCGGTCGACGTTTTCGGTAGTTCAGTAAAGACGACGGTCCGCGGCGCCTTGAAGTGGGCCATCCGCTCGCGGCAGAAATCGATGATTTCCTGCGCCGTTGCGGTTTTGCCCGGGCGCAGCGCAACAAATGCACAAGGTGTTTCGCCCCACGTATCGTCCGGTCGGGCCACAACCGCCGCTTCGAGCACGGACGGATGACCATAGATTGCGTTTTCGACTTCGATGGTCGAGATGTTCTCGCCGCCTGAAATGATGATGTCTTTGGACCGGTCCTTGAGTTCCAGGTAGCCGTCTTCATGCATAACGCCGAGATCGCCGGAGTGGAACCAACCGCCGCGAAATGCCTCGCCGGTCGCCTTGATATTCTTGAGATATCCTTTCATCACGACATTGCCGCGAAAGAAGACTTCGCCCATCGTTTCGCCGTCCGCCGGGACCGCAACGAGCGTATCGGGATCGGCGACCATGATGTCTTCCAGGACTTGGTAGGTCACGCCCTGGCGCGATTTCATAGCGGCGCGCTCTTCCAAGGAAAGCGTGTCCCAAGATTCATTCCATTCGCTGACAACCGCAGGGCCGTAAGTCTCTGTGAGGCCGTATAGATGCGTCACGTGAAAGCCGGACTGTTCCATCTTTCCGATTACGGCCGCCGGGGGCGGTGCAGCGGCGGTCGCAATCTCGATCGTTCGGCCAAATCCCGGATGATCTGCCGCCGCTGAGGCGATCATGTTCATCACGATCGGTGCGCCGCAAAGGTGCGTAACGCCGTGCTGCCCGATGGCCTCGAAAATGGCTTTTGCCTCGACCCGTCTCAGACAGACATGGGTGCCGGCGTTAATGCTCAGCGACCAAGTAAAACACCAGCCGTTGCAGTGGAACATCGGCAACGTCCAGAGGTACACAGGATGCGCGGGCATGTGCCACGCGAGGATATTGCCGGTGGCAAGGAGGTAAGCGCCGCGATGATGATAGACGACCCCTTTTGGGTTTCCGGTTGTTCCGGACGTGTAGTTGAGCGAAATAGCGTCCCATTCGTCCGCTGGCAGGCCCCATTCGAAATCCGGATCCCCTGCGGCGATGAACGATTCGTAATCGGTCTCGCCGATCAAACGTCCATCAACGGCGAGGTGGTCGTCGATATCGATCACGCGCGGCGGCGCCGGTAGGTCGGCAATGGCGGCCTCGATCGTCGTGCTATATTCGCGGTCGGTTAAGAGAAACTTTGCTTCGCCGTGATCCAGGGTGAAGGCGATCGCCTTGGCGTCAAGCCGGGTGTTCAAGGTGTTGAGGACGGCGCCGAGCATCGGAACGCCGTAGTGCGCTTCCAACATTGCCGGAATGTTCGGTGCCATGATGGCAACGGTATCGCCTTTGCTAACGCCGGCTTGCTTAAGGGCGCTCGCGAGTTGTCGGCACCGACGATAGAAATCTCGGTATGTCGTGCGGCGGTCGCCGTGAATGATGGCGATACGATCCGGAAATACTGCGGCCGCGCGGCGCAGAAACGTCAGCGGGCTCAGCGGCGCGTAGTTTGCTGAATTTCGCGCGAGCCCTTCGTCGTATTTGTTTGCAGCCATATCGAATGATTTCGCTCCCAGGCCGCGAACACTAGTCGATGTGTCGCTAGCCGATCAATGCCGGACCGTTGCCAAAACGCCGGCAAGCGAAGATCATGCGCGCCCAAGAGTGGGGGCGACATGACCAGTTCATATTCCGACGTGTACACCGCGTGGCAAGCCGCGCCGGAAGAGTTTTGGGCGGAACAAGCCCAAGGCATCGAATGGTTCAAGAAGTGGGACCGGGTCCTCGATGCCGAGCGGCCTCCGTTCTATCGATGGTTCCCCGGCGGCCAGGTCAATACCTGCTACAACGCCCTCGACCGGCATGTTGCCGCCGGCCGCGGCGCGCAATTTGCCCTGATCCACGATTCGCCGGTCACCGGATCGATCGCGCGGCTGACCTACCGCGAATTGCGCGATCGGGTTGCGCGTTTTGCCGGGGCCCTCAGTGGCCTTGGCGTGGAAAAAGGGGATCGGGTCATTGTCTATATGCCTGCGGTACCCGAGGCAGTCATCGCGATGCTCGCCTGCGCCCGGATTGGCGCGGTGCACTCGGTGGTGTTTGGAGGGTTTGCTGCTGCGGAGCTCGCTACACGTATCGACGATTGCACACCAAAGGTCGTCGTATCGGCGAGCTGTGGGATCGAACCCAGCCGCGTCGTCGCTTACAAACCGCTCCTCGACGAGGCGATTCGATTGGCGAAGCACAAGCCCAATAACGTCATTGTCCTCCAGCGCGAGCAGAAGATCGCGACGCTTGAAAAAGGACGCGACCTGGACTGGCATGACCTCGAAGACCGTGCCCCTGCGGTGGAGTGTGTTCCAGTCGGCGCCAATGATCCCTTGTACATCCTCTATACCTCGGGCTCTACCGGTCGGCCCAAGGGCGTCGTGCGCGACAATGCCGGACACATGGTGGCGCTCAAGTGGAGCATGTCGGGCGTTTACGGCGTCGATCCTGGCGAGTGTTTCTGGGCGGCATCGGACGTCGGTTGGGTGGTTGGGCACTCCTACATCGTCTACGCCCCGCTTTTGCACGGCTGCACCTCGGTGCTCTTTGAGGGTAAGCCGATCGGTACACCTGACGCCGGCGTCTATTGGCGGATCATCGCCGAGCATAACGTCGCGGCTTTGTTCACCGCGCCGACGTCGTTCAGGGCGATCCGCCGTGAAGATCCCGATGGTGCGTTGATTGGTCGCTACGACCTGTCAGGCTTCAGAACCCTTTTTCTGGCGGGCGAGCGCGCCGACCCGGATACCGTTCAATGGGCCGAGGAAAAGCTCAAGAAACCTGTCGTCGACCATTGGTGGCAAACCGAGACGGCCTGGGCAATGGCGGCGAACTGTGTCGGCCTTGGGATGCTGCCGGTGAAGTACGGATCGCCCACGAAAGCGACGCCCGGTAACGAGATTGCCATTCTCGGGTCGGACGGCGTCCCGGTTGCGGCCGGTGTAGATGGCTCGATCGCGGTCAAACTGCCGCTACCGCCGGCAAGCCTTCTGACCCTGTGGAACAACGATGAAGGTTTCCTTGACGCTTACATCCGCGATTTTCCCGGGTTCTATAAGACAGGCGATGCTGGCTACCTGGACGAGGAGGGCTACCTCTACATCATGAGTCGAACCGACGATGTGATTAACATCGCCGGGCACCGCCTGTCGACAGGCGCGATCGAGGAGGTTCTCGCGGCACATCCCGATGTCGCAGAATGCGCCGTCATTGGCATCAAGGATTCGCTAAAGGGGCAAGTGCCCGTTGGGTTGGTCGTCCTCAACACCGGCACCGAAAGACCCGTAGAACAGCTCTCGGCGGAGCTTGTGCAAGAAGTGCGCAACAAGATCGGGCCTGTCGCGGCGTTCAAGACCGCAATCGTCGTGTCTCAATTGCCGAAGACGCGGAGTGGCAAGATCCTCCGGGCAACCATGCGACGGATCGCCGACGCCGAGCCGTGGGCGATGCCCGCGACGATCGAGGACCCCGCGACCCTCGATATTGTGGCCGATGCCTTGCGTCGCGCGGGTCTCGGTGCCGCCGACTAGGAGTCGTTGCCGGAGTTCTCGCTACCCGAACCGGATTCCGTGGGTGCGACTCCGGCCCGCGCTAAAGCTGCGCCAAGGGCTGTGTCCGGAACGTCTTCGATCGCGGCCTCGTCAACGCTTTCGGTCGAATCAGGTTCCTTGTTTGCGCCCGCTGCTGCAACCGCCGCACGAGCTTCTTGGGCCGCATCAAGCGCCGCCTGCTTTTCCTTGGCAACCTTCGCCGCCGCGCGGCGCTCGCGGTCCTCCTTACGCTGGAGGCGTTGCGCTGCCGCCTGGACTGCGGAATCCAGTTCCGTCTGCGAACACATACCCAGGCTGACTGGATCTTGGGGCTTGAGGTTCGGGGTGTTCCAGTGGCTGCGGTCGCGCACCGAAACGACGGTAGGTTTGGTTGTCCCCACCAACTGACAGACCTGGGCATCGGTCAGTTCAGGGTGGAATTTTATTAACCAAGCGATCGCGTCCGGGCGGTTCTGCCGTTTCGACAGCGGCGTGTACTTCGGCCCTGGCCGACGCTGTTGCATTTCAATCTCAGGTTCGAGCATGACCAGACGGGCGGTACGGTCGGCCTGACAGCGATCCAACTCGTCGCGGGTTAGTTCGCCGTTCGCTATCGGATCGCGGCCAACGATGCCTATCGCGACTTCACCGTCGGCAATCCCCTGGACCTCCAGGGCATGTAAACCGCAGAAATCAGCAATTTGGTCAAAGCTTAGCGACGTGTTGTCGACCAGCCAGACCGCCGTGGCCTTAGGCATAAGCGGATGAGGCATTTCAAAACCCTTCGCGATCGCCGTTCAGGCGCCCGCTCGATTACTCGGTTGTTTTACGGTAGGTAGGACGCAGCCTGACCCTAATATAGGGTGGATTGCGGTTGAGGCAAACCACCCGATTTCTTGCGGAAAACCGTCTCTAAACGGTCAACAGAATCTTACCCATATGGGTGCTGGTTTCCATGAGGGCGTGGGCGTCGGCCGCTTGCGCCAGGGGGAACCGAGTGTCGATAATAGGTCGAATCGCACCCGATTCCAGCAGCGGCCAGACCCTGGTGCGGAGTTCCTTGGCGATTTTTCCCTTCGCCTCGATCGACTGTGGGCGCAAGGTCGATCCAAGGATCTGTAGGCGATTGCGCATGACCCGGCTGAAATCGACTTCAGCCTTCGATCCCTTCAGAAACGCGATGAATACGAGACGGCCTTCGGGTGCGAGCAATCGAAGATTCTTGGGAATGTAGTCGCCGCCGACCATATCCAGGACAACATCGACGCCGCGGCCTCCGGTTGACGACCGCATCGCCTCCTCAAAGTCGACGTCTTTGTAGTTGATTGCCTCACTCGCCCCGAGGGAGACGCACAACGCACACTTCTCCGCCGAGCCAGCCGTCGCATAGACCGTTGCGCCGAGATTCTTGGCGAGTTGTATGGCCGTCGTCCCGATGCCCGACGACCCGCCGTGCACCAAAAGGCTTTCTCCCGGCTGCAGCGCCGCCCGGTCGAACACGTTGGTCCACACCGTAAAAAAGGTCTCGGGCAGGGCCGCGGCGTCCGCCAGGTCCATTCCGCGTGGAACGGGGAGGGTTTGGGCGGCCGGCGCTAGGCAATACTCGGCGTAACCGCCGCCGGTAACGAGGGCGCACACGGCGTCGCCAATCTTCCAGCTTTCGACCCCGGTGCCGACGGCCGCCACGGTTCCCGACACCTCGAGACCGGGAATGTCGGACGCGCCGGGCGGCGGCGGGTATGCACCCTTGCGTTGGAAAACATCCGGACGGTTGATGCCCGCGGCGGCGACTTTGATCAAGATTTCTCCCGCCCCCGGTCGGTCGATGGAACGGGTGACGGGTTTGAGGACGTCGGAAGGGCCTGGCGCGCTGATTTCGATCACAGTCATATTGTCGGGAAGGGTCATTAGTGTCGTCCTTACTATGGCGTTACCGACTCGCGGTTGAGCGGCCTAGAAGCCTGATCGTGGTCTAGTATGATCGGCCTCGATCTGACAAGGCCAGTAGAGAGTTGGTAGCGATGGACACGGACGATCTCGAACCGCCGAAGAAGAACAAATTGCCCCCCCCGGTGCTCGAGGAAATGTCGATCGAAGAGCTCGGCGAGTATATCGAAGAACTCGAAGCCGCGATTGCGCGGGCCCGAGCGGTGATTGGCAGCAAAGAGAAAGCCCGCGGCACCGCGGCATCTGTTTTCAAGACATGAGGCTGGAGTGAACGTTGCGCCTAAGGAAGAGGTTCGAGGGAATTACCGACGGTTCCTGGAGATCCCCACGCGCTGGATGGATAACGATGTCTACCAACACGTGAACAACGTCAACTACTACTCGTTCTTCGACACAGTCGTGAACGAGTATCTGATGAGTGCAGGCGTTTTGGATTACGAGTCCGGCGATGTGGTTGGTTTCGTTGTTGAAACCTGCTGCCGATACCATCGGCCGTTGCGCTTTCCCGATGTGATCGACGCCGGCCTCAGGGTCGCCAAGATCGGCACGTCAAGTGTGCGATACGAAGTGGGGTTGTTTCGCGTGGGTGACGAAAGCGTTGCCGCGACCGGGCACTTTGTCCACGTCTACGTGCGGCGGCCCGAACTGCGACCGACGCCCCTATCCGACGCGTTGCGCGAGGCCTTAGAGCGTATCGCCGTCTAGGGCGGGGTAGGCGGCGCAGTCGCCGACGTCGGCGTGTGCCGGCGCCGGCGTTGTGCAATGGATCGTCAGGCCGCGCGAGCTTGCTCGATCACTTTTGACGGGGCGTTGCCCGTGCCGATCTCGATCTGCCGGGGCTTCTGGGCTTCGGGAATTTCACGAATCAGCTCCACATGCAGCAACCCGTTGACGAGAGATGCACCGGTGACGCGCACCGAATCGGCAAGCTCAAAGCGGCGTTCGAAGGCGCGGCGGGCAATCCCGCGATGGAGGTACGAACTCTTCTCCTGTTCATCGCGGGCTTTGCCGCGGATAATTAGGACGTCGGCCTCTTGGGTGACGTCAAGTTCGCTCTCGTCAAAACCAGCGACTGCCATCGACAGCCGATAGTCGTCCTCGCCGGTCTTTTCGATGTCGTAGGGCGGATAACCGGTATTGGCGTGGTCCATCCGCGTGACAGCATCGAGAATCTGATCGACACGGTCGAATCCGATCGAAGAGCGCAAAAGGGGTGTCAGAAATTGCGTACGCATAGCGTCACATCCTCCATTGAAGCAATGTGTTCATAGACCCGCCAAATGGCCGGGTCTCGATGTCACCGAGCCCGTCGGGCGCTCGGCTTAGAAGAAATTTGGGGAGTAAAAAAAGCGGTTCAAGACCTAGAAACGAAAACGCCGCCCGGAGGCGGCGTGGCACGGAAGGGCTTCCAGCCTATTTAATGCCGAAGCCCTCGAACCGCTTCTTGAATTTCGCCACCTGGCCGCCGGAATCAACTAGGCGTTGGTTGCCGCCGGTCCACGCCGGATGGGATTTTGGGTCGATGTCGAGGGTCATACGGTCGCCGGCGGCGCCCCAGGTTGACCGTGTCGTGAATTCGGTGCCATCGGTCATGACCACGGTGATCTCGTGGTATTCCGGATGAATGTCCTGCTTCATAATCTCTCTCCGCTCGAAGGCCGGGCTTATAGCAGACCGCAGCCGCATAGGGCAACTGCGACTCTGGGGGGCGTCCCGGTCTTGTTGTTGCGGCGACCCCGCTCCCCTATGCTTTGCCTCCGAACCGATTGATCGATAAGGAAAAAACGTGGCGCGACAGGCAAGTAGCTATGGCGGCTCTATCGGCAACAACCCCGAGGAGCGTCCTAAGAGCCGAGATCTCGCGCAGCTCCGCTCGGTGCTCGAATTCGCCTACCCCTACTGGCGCGTGGCCGCGGTCGCGGGAGTCGCCTTAGTCGCCGCCGCAGTTGGAACGCTCGGTATCGGGCGCGTCCTGCAGCTCTTGATCGACAATTTCGACTCAATGGCGGATGTGAATCGGACCTTCCTCCTTCTATTCGGCGTCGTTGCAGTGATCGCGGTGGGGACGTTCGGCCGTTACTACCTTGTCATGTGGCTTGGCGAGCGTGTGGTCGCCGACCTGCGCCGCGCCGTGTACGACCGGGTCATCGGCCTGAGCCCGGCGTTCTTCGAGCGCAACAAAACCGGTGAGATCCTGTCGCGGATCACGACTGATACAACACTCATTCAGTCGATTGTTGGTGCCAGCGCATCGATGGCGTTGCGGAACATCCTGCTGCTCATCGGCGGCTTGATCATGCTGATCATAACGAGCCCACGACTGTCGGGACTGATCATTCTTGCTGTCCCAATCATCGTTCTGCCGCTGATGGTCTTTGGCCGGCGAGTGCGCCGCCTGTCGCGCCAAACTCAAGATCGCATTGGTGCAGTTAGCGCGGCTGCCGATGAAAGCATCAATGAGGTGCGTACCGTTCAGGCGTTCGTGCATGAGGATGTCGATCGCGCAAGGTTTGGAGGCAAGGTCGAAACGGCGCTTCGCGCGGCCATGGATCAAATCAGGGCGCGCGCATTCCTGACCCTGTCGGTCATCCTGCTGGTCTTTGGTTCTATTGTTGGCGTCCTCTGGATCGGCGCCATTCAAGTGATGAATGGCAGCATGACCAGCGGCGACCTTGGCGCCTTCGTTTTTTACGCGATCGTTACTGCCGGATCCGTGGCGGCGCTGTCTGAGGTGTTTGGCGATGTGCAAAAGGCCGCTGGTGCTGCGGAGCGGTTGTCCGAACTCCTCAATGCCGAACCCGACATCAAGGCGCCGGTGTCCCCACTTGTCTTGCCTAGTCCCGCACGGGGCGCGGTGGAACTTCGCGGCGTCTCGTTCCGGTATCCCATGCGGCCGGAGGTCCCCGCGCTGTCGGATTTCTCGCTCGATGTGGCGGGGGGCGAAACCGTTGCCCTGGTTGGGCCGTCCGGTGCCGGGAAGACGACTGTGTTTCAATTGCTCCTGCGGTTCTACGATCCGTCAGACGGGCACATGACGTTCGACGGCCTTGAATATGTCCGTCTCGATCCGCGCGATCTTCGCGCCAACATTGGGTTGGTATCCCAAGATCCGGTGATTTTCGGGGCGGATGCCTGGGACAATATTCGTTACGGTCGCCCCGACGCGAGTGATGACGAAGTTCGGGCCGCCGCCGATGCCGCGTCGGCGACCGAGTTCCTCGACCGTCTTCCTGAAGGGTTTGCGACGCAACTTGGCGAACGCGGTGTCACCCTATCGGGCGGACAAAAGCAGAGAGTCGCGATTGCGCGGGCGCTGTTACGCAATCCTGCGCTGTTGTTGCTCGATGAAGCGACAAGTGCGCTCGATGCCGAGAGCGAACGCGCGGTCCAATCGGCCCTGGAAATCCTCATGGAAGGGCGCACGACCATCGTCATTGCCCATCGCCTCGCGACAGTTCAGAAGGCGGATCGAATCGTGGTGGTCGACGGCGGGAAAATCGTCGCCGAGGGTACCCACGATTCGCTTATGGCTCAGGGCGGACTGTACGCGCGGCTCGCGAAGCTTCAGTTCAATGTGGGGGGGCTTCGCGAGGTCTCGGCGGTCTAGCGCTCGGTCAGTTTCATCTCGATGCGCCGATTGCGCCGGAACGCGATCTCGTCGTCTCCCTCATCGAGTGGGTGATACTGGCCGAACCCGGCTGCCGCCAGACGTTGTGCGGGGATGCCGGCTTCGATCAGGAATTTCACGACGTTGGTCGCACGCGCGCCGGACAGTTCCCAGTTTGACGGAAATTGAGATGAGTTGATGGGCACCGAATCGGTGTGTCCGTCGACCCGCAGAATCCAACTGATATCGGCGGGGATGCGGGGAATGATTTCGATCAACGTATTCGCTAGATCACGCAAACGGGCGCGCCCTTCGTCACCCAATTCTGCCGATCCCGAACCGAACAAGACCTCCGATTGAAACACGAAGCGGTCGCCGACGATTTGAATGTCGCGTCGGTCGCCCAGCACTTCCCTGAGGCGGCCAAAAAATTCCGACCGGTAGCGCGAGAGCTCTTCGACTTTTTGGGCCAACGCTTGATTGAGGCGGCGTCCAAGATCCGAGATTACGACTTGCTGTTCTTCGTCCTTCGATTCAGCCTGGCCGAGCGCGGCTTGGATTGAGCGTAGTTGCTCTCGTAGCAAGGCGATCTGCTGGTTCAGCAGCGCCACGCGGGCCTTGGCGTCGGATGACAGTTCCTGTTCTTCCTCTAGAGCCGATTCGCGCGCGAGATAGAGCGCCTGGACCTCGGCGAGGCGAACCTCTCGGTCTTTCAGGTCCGCCTGTGTAAGCCGCGTCCGCTCTTCTTCGTTGGCGAGTTGGGCGCGCAATTCGCGTTGACTGTCCCTCAACGTTCCAACGATTTCGCGGGTCTCCGATAGCGCCGTCTCGAGGTTAGTGGCCTGTTGCCGCAGAACCTCGGCGTCCCGCTGGGATGTCTCCAAGGCGGTGGCAAGGTCTCCGACGCGCTTCTCCAGTTCGGCGCGAAGTGTACGTAGGGCATCGATATCGCGTTGCAGCCGTTCGACATCGGCGAGTTGCGTCCGGATGGTTTCGCGGTCCCGCTCGACCGTGTCGTTAGCTACCGCCAAGTCGCTCTGGGCCTCCGAGAGCCCCCGTTCGGCGGTTTCGGCCCGACGTGTCAACAGAGCGACGGTTTCATTCAGCCGCGCCGCCTCGGAGCGAAGCTCCGACAGTTCGACCACGAGGTTGTCGCGCTCTTCGTTGGCGCTCTGAAGCGATGCCGAAAGCTGGGCCACGTTCAGTCGGAGGTCCGCATTGCCCTGGCGTTCAAGGGACAAAAGTTCGGTCAGTTCGTTGATTTGCGTTGTCAGGCGCTGCAACGCTTCGTCCCGTCCCGAAAGGGCCTGGGACAAAAACACCTGCGCCAATACAAAGACGACCAGCAGGAAGATGATAACGACTAGCAGCGCGGCTAGCGCATCGACAAAGCCGGGCCAATAGTCTTGACCGCGCGTACGGGTTCGAAACGCCATGGCGATCCGGTCTAGTCGCGCCGCTTATCGAGCGAAGCCGCGATCGTCCGGGCGACCAGTTTCAACTCGTTGCGAATCTCCGTGACAAGCTGATCTTGTCCGCGTGTCGTCGCATCGAGGAGTTGGCTGAGATAGAGGTCCATATTGCGCAAATGGGTTTGTGCGGTCTTATCGACCCCGCCCCGATCCTCAGCCAACTTCTGGAGCAGCGGCTTCATCTCCATCTGGCTTTCGATCAGTTTGACCATCAGGTCTTGCTCTGAGCGCATCTGATCGGTGAGCGTGGCCAAGCGTTCGGCGAGGTTCACGAACGTCTGGTTGGAGCTATGCCGTCCCCCCTCTGCATTCGTCATCGTGCGTTGCAGGTTGTCGAGGCTCTCCGCGGTCTGCTCAAGCAGCGCTTGAACGTAGGCTGGGACCGACTGATCTCCTTCGGCGATCCCGGCACCGCTTGACAGGCGCGTCACACTCGAAAGCCATTCCTCCAGGTCGTTGTAGAAGCGGTTTTGCGCTTGCCCGGCCTGGAGGTCGAGAAACCCAAGGACGAGCGAACCGCCCAGCCCGAAGAGCGAGGAGGAAAAGGCCGTGCCCATGCCACTCAACGGCGCTTCCAAGCCCTGACGGAGGCTGTCGAACTGGGCGCTGAAGTCGCCGCCATCGACGCTCAGGGATGCAATAGTGCTCCCCACTGCACCGATGGTTTGGAGCAGGCCCCAAAAAGTTCCCAGCAGTCCGAGAAAGACAAGGAGGCCGATCATGTAGCGCGAAATATCGCGGGATTCGTCCAGGCGCGACGAAATGCCGTCCAATAGCGACCGCATCGTCAGGGTCGACAACTGCATGCGCCGGCTCGTACGGTCGCCCAGCATTGTCGCCATCGGGCCTAGCAGCGTGGGCGGATCCTGGACGGACAGTCCAGGCTCGCTGCGCCGGAAGGTATCGATCCAGCGTACTTCCGGATGGAGCAGGAGCACCTGTCTAAAGGCGTAGACGATGCCGAGCAGGAGAACCCCGAGGATAAGGCCGTTGATCGCCGGGTTCGCCATGAAGGCGCGTTCCAAAGGTCCGATAATTGCCAGGACCACGGCCGCGACGATGACAAGAAAGACGGTCATTCTCGTCAGAAAGGTGCGGGTTCCAGTCATGTGTTCTGATCGCTCCCCTTAAGGTGCGTAGTCCCGCCAAGTTCTTCAGATCATTGCGTCAGCAATATGACATCCACGCGGTCGTTCGGCCCGCCGTCTGTGGGTTCTCCTAGGGCGCGAACATCGATCCGCGTACTGCGCACGCCGTTCTCGATCAGGTAGGACCGCACGGCCAGGGCCCGCGACAAAGATTCGCGACGGGCGGCACTCGGCCGGTCGCTGGCGCCGGTGGCGAACGCTTTGAGTTGAATGCGGCGCTCGTTGGTGCCCAGGGTCGCCGCGAATTGTTGGAGCTGAGCCTGCGCGCCGGCACCGAGTTGGGTTGCCGAGCCATCGAACAACAAGCGCAGGGCGGGGCCGTCACCGGTTGGTGCCGCCGGCGGTAGCGCCGCGGTCCGTTGGGGTGCTGTTTCGGGTGTAGGGGCAGGCCTGACGGTATCTCTTGGGGCAATCCGCTCCGGCGCGGCGGCATCCGGTGCCGGGGCCTGCCGGGCAACGACGGGGGGAGCCGGTGGCGCAACAACGATTGGGGCTGCTTCCGCGGCTTCGCGTACGGGCGGTGCCGCCATCGGCGTCGGAGCGATCGGTCTTGCGATTGTCGGTGCCGCCGGCACACTCGGACGGAGGCTCGGCGCCGGAGCGGTCAGAATGGGGCGCTGTCCGGCGGGTAGCGCCGTCCGGCTCCCCGCGGGCGGTTTCAGGACGATGGCGTCATCGCTTGCTTCACCCGGAAAACGCAAGGTTCGCACGCGCTGCCGACCGTCTAGGTCACGTAACGCGCCGAGGTTCACATCAACCGCCGATTGCCCGCTGCCACCGATGATGACGGTCTCCTGGGCGATTGCGGCGCTGCTGAACAATAGGCTGAGCATTGTAGCGGTGACGGCGACATACCAATGCCGCGAGCATCGAACAAAAACCCGCTGCCCTTGCTTGCCCATCGAGAAGTCTCCCTTTGTCTGCCCGCTCACGGCGTTCTCAGAGCGCCATTCCGCCCGGTCACCTTAGCTTAGTGCCGCGCGCCAGGACAACCGGCCTAAACGGCGGCAGTGGGCCAGTCGGGCAGCTTCGCGGCTGCCGCGAGGAGCTTGATGACCGGCTGATGCAAGTCGGGGTTCGTTGCGAGGACGTTGCCCGATTCCAACATGCTCCCCCCGCCGGTGAGGTCGGTGACAAATCCGCCTGCTTCGCGCACAAGAACGAGGCCTGCCGCCATATCCCAAGGTTGGAGGTCGGCTTCCCAGTATCCGTCGACCCGCCCGGCGGCGACGTAGGCGAGGTCGAGCGCGGCGGAACCGAAGCGGCGGATCGCCGACACCCGTGTCGAGAGCGTCGCGAGTTGTTTCAGAAAAGGCGTGACCGTGTTTGCGCCGCGAATGGTCGGAATGCCGGTGGCCAGGACGGATTCGGCAAGGTGCTTGCGTGCGGACACCCGCAGGCGCTGGTCGTTGAGATAGGCTCCTGCACCTTTCTCTGCGGCGAAGGTCTCGTCGCGCAACGGATCGTATACCAGCCCCGCGACGATTTCCCGCCCGCGTTGGTGGGCAATGGAAATGCAAAAATGCGGCAATCCGTGCAGGAAGTTCGTTGTGCCGTCCAACGGATCGATAATCCAACGGTTCTCGGGGTCGTTCCCCTTGGCTTCGCCCCCTTCTTCGGTCAGGAAGCCCCAATCCGGTCGCGCTTTTGCGAGCAGGTCGCGCAGATACTGGTCTGCCTTGCTGTCTGCCGAACTGACAAAATCAGCAGGGCCCTTTAGGGAGACTTGGAGTTTGTCGACCTCGCCATAGTCGCGGACCAACGATCGACCAACCCGCTTTGCCGCCCCAGACATAACATTGAGAATAGGCGACCGCGGTCCGGCCATGCCGGGCTAATCCGTTCGCTTGAGGTAGGTACCGTC
This sequence comes from uncultured Alphaproteobacteria bacterium, assembly GCA_964350495.1. GTDB lineage: Bacteria > Pseudomonadota > Alphaproteobacteria > SHVP01 > SHVP01 > CALJDF01. The sequence continues at coordinate 15,351 of CAYGKG010000002.1, read as the reverse complement.
GGCGGTATTGACGACGATCCTGGTCCCGGTTTCGACAAACGGCGGCACCATGACCCGGACGCCGTTGCTCATCTGCGCAGGTTTGTAGGACGACGAAGCGGTCTGTCCCTTGACCACGGGCTCGGCCTCGACGACTTCCAGGATGACGGTTGCAGGCAGTTGGACACCGATCGGTTTGCCCTCGACGCTGTTGACGATAACCGTCATGCCGTCCTGAAGGTAAGCGGCGTCGTCACCAAGGATCGAACCCGGTATCGATATCTGCTCGTATGTTTCGGGGTCCATAAAAGTGAAGGCGTCGCCGTCCGCGAACAAATACTGATAGTCGTGCTCTTCGGTGTTGAGCTTCTCGACTGTATCGGCGGTGCGCCAACGTTGGTTGGTCTTGACGCCGTTGGTCAAGTCTCGCATTTCGACCGCGATAAAGGCACCACCCTTGCCCGGTTGGATCAATTGAATCTTGATGACCGCCATTTGGCGGCCTTCGTACTCGATCACCATTCCGGGTCGAATCTGATTGGCGTTGATCTTCATCGCATACTCTGGGGCGGGTTGAGGGCGCGGAAACTATCAGCTTGCCCGTGCGCTGGCAAACCTACGGCGCGCTGTCGATTTCGTCCTGATAACGGTGAATCCGGTCTTGGGGGTCGCGAATCAAGAAGCTGCCATCCCCCGTCTCCGTCGTTCGATCGATCGCGACGGGAACCTTGCCGTGGCCCCCTGGAATGTCGAGTACATAGGTTGGATGGCACAGCCCCGACAGTTTCCCCCGAAGGCTATCCACGATCTGGCGTCCCGATGCGAGCGACGGCCTGAAATGGCCGGTGCCTCGCGCCCGATCGGGATGGTGAAGGTAGTAGGGTTTGACCCGGGCTCGCACCAGCGCGCGGAACAACGCTTCCAATGTCTCTGCGTCGTCGTTGACGCCCCTCAGGAGCACAGACTGGGCGAGAACCGGGATGCCGGCATCGACAATCCGCCGGACCGCGGCGACTGCAGCCGTTGAAAGTTCACGTGCGTGGTTGCAATGGATGATGACGTACACCGCCTTGTCGGCGGACAACGCCGCAACGCATGCCGCATCAATGCGTTCCGGGTCGACAATCGGGACCCGCGTATGTACGCGAATAACACCCAAGTGGTCGATAACGTCCAATGCGCTGACGGTCTCCCGAAGGCGTCGGGGAGACAGCAAGAGCGGATCGCCCCCGGTCAAAATGACTTCCCATATCTCCGGCCGCGTCCGAACGTAGTCCAATGCCGCACGTATTTCCTCGGCGGCCAATGGCTTTTCCCCTTGGCCGACGTGCTCCCGCCGAAAACAATAGCGGCAGTAGACTGGGCATGTTTGGAGGAGCTTGAGCAGGACGCGATCGGGGTAGCGATGGACGATTCCCTTGACCGGACTAAATGCTTCGTCGCCGATCGGGTCTCCGTTCTCGCCCGGTCGGTCCTCGAGTTCGAGCCCGGAGGGTACGAACTGGCGCGCAATCGGATCACCAACGTCGGTCGGGTCGATCAGGTCGTGAACCGCCGGGGTGATCGCGATGCCGTATCGCTGCGCGACCGCATCCGTTAGCGTATGGGCGCCCTCGGGGATCAAGCCGGCTGCGACGAGATCATGGGCGGTGCGGTGGACTTTTCTTTTCGTCGGCGAACGGCTCATCGCGGCTTCCTCTTGGTCGCTCTAGGCTCCGATTTCGAAGCGGTATAGCGGGTTTCTTGATTCAGTGAAAAGCAATGGCAGATCGCCTGCCTGGCGACCCGATCGGTTTGCCCGCCGCGCGCCCTATCTGACAGCACGCGCAGCGATGCTTGCGGCCGTGCGTGCTTGGTTTACGGGGCGCGGATTCGTCGAGGTCGAGACGCCTGCGCTTCAGGTCTCCCCGGGTCTGGAACCCAACCTCCGAGCGTTTCCGACAGACCTCGATGAGCCTTTCGGGCTCGGCAGCCAGCGCCTCTACCTGCACACCTCGCCCGAATTTGCGATGAAGAAGCTGCTCGCCGCCGGCGTCCCGAAGCTGTTTCAAATTTGCCATGTCTGGCGCAACGAAGCGCGGTCCCCGATTCATCACCCCGAATTTACCATGATCGAGTGGTACGCTGCGGATACCACGTGGCGCGACCTGGGAACTCACTGCGAGGGCCTGGTGCGCGCGGCGCTGGAAGCCGTCCCGCGCCCGCTTTCCCAGGGGCTGTTACGTTGGTCGGGGAAAGCAGCCGATCCGTCCCTCCCGTTCGAACGCATCAGCGTCGCATCGGCGTATGCCCGCGACGCGGCGATAGACCTTCTCGCGACGCTCGGTATTGATGGCGCACCTGACGCCGCCGCGCTTGCCGACGCCTGCACGAAAGCGGGGATTCGTGTCGAGGAAGCCGACACCTGGGAGGACATGTTCTTTCGTGTCTTTGTCGATCGGATCGAGCCCAATCTCGGGGTCGGGCGGCCGACGTTGCTCGAATCGTGGCCGGCACCGTTGGCTGCGCTTGCCCAAATCGATCCAGGTGATCCGCGCGTCGCTCAGCGCGTCGAGCTCTACGTCGCCGGCCTAGAGTTGGGAAACGGATTTGGCGAACTTACCGACGCGGTAGACCAACGACAGCGGTTCGAGCGCGATCTGACGGCGAAAAGAAGGCTCCAAGCGCCGGTCTACCCGATTGACGAGGATTTTCTGGCCGCGTTGGGTCACGGTGTACCACCGTCGGCAGGCATGGCGATCGGGTTTGACCGGCTAGTCATGGTCGCGACCGGCGCCGAAAAAATCGATGATGTTCTGTGGCTACCCGTGGCGGAGGTCTAGGCGGTCGCGGCTGCGATCGCGTCGTTGAAGGCCTTCACGGCGGCTGCCGGTCCGTCGGGATGGTCCCAAACAGCGGAGACCGCCGCGATAAAATCCGCGCCGGCCTGCACCAAAGGCTGGCAATTTTGTGTCGTGATTCCGCCGATCGCGACACAGGGAATCTCGAAGATGCTTCCCCACCACTCCAGCAAGTCGATTTCGGCACGGTACTTTGGCGGCTTCGTTGGGGAGTCGAAAAATGCGCCGAATGCGACATAGTCGGCCCCACGCTCGGCAGCTTCCATCGCTAGGTGGCGCGAGTTGTGACAGGTGATGCCGATGATTCCGTCGGACCCGATCAAGGATCGCGCCTCTTCATACGATGTGTCGGACTGCCCGATATGCACACCGTCGGCGCCGGCTTGAGCCGCAAGGTCGGGCCGATCATTGATCAACAGGGCGACATCGGCGGCACGGGTGATTGGCAACAACCGTTCAGCTGTTCGGATAATCGCCTCGTCGCTGTGCCCTTTCAGGCGAAGTTGCAGGCACGCGACGTCCCCCCCGGAAAGCGCCCCGTTGACCAAATCCGGAAAGTCCGCACCGACATCCGGTGGGCTAATCAGATAGAGACGGCAGCGGGCATCGACCGCTGTCGGAGGCGCTGCGCTAGGCGGCAATCTCTTGCTCGTGTTGGGCTGTGTAGGCTCCGGTGCGGGCCAGGCTATTCATGCGGGCGCGATGTTTGAACGCGCGTTGGGCGGCCGCGATGTTCGCGGTCGAACCTTTCCATGCCTGTAGGGCCGACTGCTGTAAGGCGCGGCCATAGCTGAAGGTGAGTTCCCACGGGTGCGGACCCTTCAAGTTCATAGCATTGAGGTGGGCGGTCGCATCTTCCTCAGACTGTCCGCCCGAGAGAAACGCGATGCCGGGAACGGCGGCCGGAACGCAGCGTCGCAATGCTTCCAGTGTTCGATCGGTGACTTCGTCGATGTCGGCTTGATGGGCGCAAGCATTTCCGGCAACGACCATGTTCGGTTTCAGGATCGTGCCCTCAAGTCGAACATTGAAGCGGTGAAGCTGCTCGTAGACCTGCACCAGTGTGCGCTCTGTAACGTCATGGCACACGTCGATCGTATGGTCGCCATCCATCAGGATTTCCGGCTCGACGATCGGGACGAGGCCGGACTCCTGGGCAATGGCGGCATAGCGTGCCAGAGCATGCGCGTTGGCTTCGATGGCGACATCAGGCGTGTGGCCGCCGATAATCTTGATGACCGCACGCCATTTGGTGAACCGCGCACCGAGCTTTTCGTAGGTTTCGCAGCGACCGCGCAGACCGTCGAGTCCCTCGGTGATGGGGTAATCCGGCGCCCCCCCAAGCGGGTGGACGCTGTTGTCTACTTTAATGCCCGGCAACGTGCCGTGGCCTTCGAGAATCTTGGTGAAGGGTGTCCCGTCAGCGGCGCTCTGACGAATGGTTTCGTCATACAGGATAACGCCGCTAATGAATGCGCCGGCACCTACAGTCGTGAACAACAGCTCACGGTAGGCTCGGCGATTCTCCTCGTTGTTATCGACACCGATGCTTGCCAGTCGCTTGCCGATCGTACCGGTGCTTTCGTCGGCGGCAAGAATGCCCTTTGCCGGGGCAACCATTTTGCGGGCAATGGCATCGAGATGTGCGCTGGTCATCGTTCGCTCCGTTTTTCGCTATCGTTCATTGTGTCGGGTTGGTGGCCGAAAGGGTGTGCCGGCAGAACCATGACGGATCTCGTGCCGCGTGTAGGTCGATCGTGGCGGGTAGCGCGCGCTCGATCGCGCCGCCCAGTTGGTTGGCCATTTCTGCGAGCTTGGCATGCGTCGCTCGGTCTCCTGAATACCGTAGGGTCCGCCAACCGCACCGCAGGGCGCGCATGACCGTGCCGGCATCGCTGCCGCAATCGACAATTGCGTCGGCCGATGCCTGGGGGACATCGGCGCGTCCGGCTTGCATCATTTCAAAATAGACCTCGGGCCCGGCGGACGTTGCGCCGTTCGGCGGCGTCACCAGTGTCACGCGGCGATCGATCGTCGCGGCCGCTTCCAAGGCGGCAGTGACGTGCCGACGTGAGTAGAACGTGAAGGCCGCGGACAATATCTCCGCTATCCCAGCTTGCCGATCGCCGTCGCGGTGTCGGCCATACGGTTGGAAAAGCCCCACTCGTTGTCGTACCACGACAATACGCGACAAAGTTTGCCGCCCATCACCTGGGTCTGGGTCAAATCGAACGTCGCGCTCGCCGGGTTGTGATTGAAATCGATCGACACCAACGGTTCGTCGTTGGTCGCCAAGACGCCTTTCATTTTGCCGCGCGCGGCTTTGCCGATTGCCGCGTGGATTTCGTCGATGCTCGTCTTTCTCTTGGATGTGAAGTGGAAATCGATCATCGATACATTGGCGGTCGGCACGCGGATCGATGTCCCATCCAATCTGCCCTCAAGTTCCGGCAGCACCAATCCCACAGCGCGGGCCGCCCCCGTCGATGTCGGAATCATCGAGAGATTGGCCGCGCGCGCCCGACGAAAATCCTTATGGAGCGTGTCGTGGACCGGCTGATCGCCGGTATAGGCGTGGACTGTCGTCATATAGCCCTGGTCGATCCCGACAGTGTCATTGAGGACCTTTGCGACCGGTGCAAGGCAGTTCGTGGTGCACGATGCGTTGGAGATGATGGTCATGCCCTTGCGCAACTTGTCGTGGTTGACCCCATAAACAACCGTCAGATCGGCACCGGTCGCCGGCGCTGAGATCAGAACCCGGCGGGCTCCCGCCTTGATGTGCGCTTCGGCCTGTTCCCGCTTGGTAAAGATGCCTGTGCACTCCAGGACCAGGTCGACCTTTAACTTGCCCCACGGCAATACGACCGGATCGCGTTCTGCGAAAACTGCGATCTTGCCGCCACCGATATCGAGCCCGTCTTTGTAGGCCTTCACCGTTCCTTGAAAGGGGCCGTGAACCGAATCGTGGCGCAGGAGATGGGCGTTCGCGTCGACCGGACCGAGGTCGTTGATCGCGACGACCTTCAGGTCTTTTCGTTTCGAGTCGTGGATGGCGCGCAAGACTAGGCGCCCGATCCTTCCAAACCCATTAATTGCCACGCGAGTCGGCATTCCATCTTCCTCCCTAGGTATTCGCAAGTTGGTCGGTCACACGCTTGGCGATGGCGTGCGCCGAAATTCCGAAGTGCTCGTAAAGGGCCTCGGCCGGTGCTGAATCGCCGAACGACGCCATGCCAACAAAAATTCCATTCTCTCCGATGAACGCTTCCCAGCCCATCCGAACCCCTGCCTCCACGGCCACGCGAAGCGTATCGCGCCCAATGACCGCGCAGCGGTAATCTGCAGGTTGTTCCTGGAACAGTTCCCAGGACGGCACGGAGACGACGCGAGTCGGATGACCGGCAGCAGCGAGGAGATCGCGTGCATCCAAGGCGACGGGCACCTCGGATCCTGTCGCAAACAACGTTACGACTGCAGTGCCTTCGGCCGGCGCCAGTTCGTACGCGCCTTTGCGGCATAGATTGTCCTCAACGTGATCGACACGAACCGCTCGCAACGCCTGTCGCGACAGCGCGATTACGGAGGGCCCGTCAGCACGCTCGATCGCAACTTGCCAGCACTCGGCGGTCTCGATGGCATCGGCAGGACGCATCGTGACGACGTTTGGCATGGCGCGAACGCTGGCCAGATGTTCGACTGGCTGGTGGGTCGGCCCGTCTTCGCCGAGCCCGATCGAATCGTGAGTCATCACATAAATGACCCGTTGCTTCATCAGAGCGGACAGTCGCAAGGCCGGCCGCAGGTAGTCGGTGAACACCAGGAACGTGCCGCCATATGGAATGAAGCCGCCATGCAGGGCGAGGCCATTCATGGCGGCCGCCATGCCGTGTTCCCGAACGCCGTAGTGCAAGTAGCGACCGCTGAAATCGTCGGGGGTCACGACGTCAAGGTTCTTGGTCTTTGTGTTGTTCGATCCGGTCAAGTCTGCAGACCCACCGATTGTCGTATCGAGCGCCGCATTGATGATCTCAAGGGCCTCTTGGGAGGACTTCCGCGTGGCCCAGGTCGGCCTGTCGTTCGCCAACCGCTTCTTGTAGGCGAGTACGGCATCGCCGACCGGCGTGGTATCGCCAGCTAGGGCAGCCTGCCACGTTTCACGGGTTGCCTTGTCGAGGGCGCGGAGCCGTTGCAGCCAGGCTCGCGACTGTCCACGCCCGCGGCCACCAACGGTGCGCCATCGATCCAGGATGTCGGGCGGGATATCGAACGGGGCATGGGGCCAATTCAAGGTCTTGCGAGCGTCGGCGATCTCCGCGGCGCCCAAAGGTGAGCCATGCGTTGCGGCGGTGCCTTGTTTGTTCGGCGCGCCAAATCCGATAATCGTTCGACAGGCGACCAGCGACGGTCGCGGATCCTCGGTCGCCGCCGCGATCGCGCGGGCGATATCGGTAGGGTCGTGACCGTCGGCCCGTTCTACATGCCAACCCGACGCTGCAAAGCGCGCCAGTTGATCGTCGTTGACCGAGAGGGACGTCGCGCCGTCGATCGAAATGCTGTTGTCGTCGAACAGAACGATCAGTCGGCCCAACCGAAAATGGCCCGCCATTGAAACGGCTTCATGGCTGATCCCCTCCATCAAACAGCCATCGCCGGCGATGACCCAGGTCCGATGATCGACAATCTCGTTTCCGAACCGCGCGTTTTGGAGGCGTTCGGCCAAAGCCATGCCGACCGCTGTCGCCAACCCCTGGCCCAGTGGCCCGGTCGTCGTTTCGATCCCTGGCGTCGCGCCAAACTCGGGATGTCCCGGCGTGCGGCTCCCGAGTTGGCGAAAATGCTTCAACTCGTCCAGCGTCATGTCCTGGTAGCCGGTGAGGTAGAGCAGGCCGTACAGCAACATGGAGCCGTGGCCGGCCGACAGGACAAAACGATCTCGGTCGGGCCAATCCGGCCAATCCGGGTCGAATTTCAGAAACTTGGAGAAAAGCACCGTCGCAACATCGGCCATACCCATCGGCATACCCGGATGCCCGCTATTGGCTCGTTCGACCGCGTCCATCGCCAACGCTCGGATGGCGTTCGCCATCGCACGCACCTCAGCGCTAGAGGGCTCGCGGGCGTCCTCGGTAGGAAAAGAATGGGTCTTTTTTGCGTTCACGGAGCCGCCCGGCTGGCGTTGCAGGCGAGGCGCAAGATGAAGGGCGGGACCATTGGCGTCAACCGACTTCGTGTGCTCGATCGACGCGGCACGCCGATCGTCGCAGTAATGTTGACGCCCGCGCACAGCGCCGCCTATCCTGATCCATGAAAAGCGCGCTCGAAGCGCCCGAAAAGAAACGCAAACAACATTAACTTAGAAAGCTGGTACGCGGAGATGCCCGAGCGCGAGTCTGCAAAAAACCGGTTGGAAGAAGCGGTCGCCCGTCTCGAGACCGCTATCGCCGGTGTTGCCGATGGTCCGAAGACATCGGAGCTAGAAAAAGAACGTGCCCAATTGTCCGACGAACTGGGAGCGTTGCGCACGGAACACACGGCGGTCACGCGGCAACTTCAAAGCCTCCAGGACGACTACAAGGCGCTGGAAAAGGTGGTCGATCAGGTGACCGACCGGCTCGACGCCACCATCGAGCGCCTACGGGCGGTTTTGGAAGCATAGCCCGATGGCGGTTGTAGACGTGGTCGTCAACGGTCGGACCTATCAGGTCGCGTGCGACGACGGACAAGAGGATCACCTGGTCGATCTGGCCCGATATGTCGACAAGCGCGTCGCGGAGTTGGCCAAGACCATGGGTCAGGTGGGCGATGCCCGCCTTATCTTGATGGCGGCACTGTTGGTCGCGGACGAGCTGTCGGAGTCGCTCGAGTCGGTCGATTCCCTGAAGCAAACGCTCGAAGAAGGCCACGAAGAGCGCGCTGGAGAGGTCGAATCGACCTTTGCCGCGTTCGCCAGCAGAATCGAGAACATTGCCGCTCGGCTGGAGAGCGGCTAGAAATTAGGGGCGGGCGAGTTCTGCTCGGTTCGATCGGCCACGTATCCCTGGGGCCAATACCGTTTTCTCCGGGAGCTGCCTCTGTCGGGACTGTGGTCCCGGTATCGCGGCACCCACCTGCCTCGGCAGGCCACAGAGGAACGAAAGATCCGGACGGCCGTAGTGGTCTCGCCCCACAACATCCCAGCCATGGATAGCCGCGAAACGTTGCGTCGGGAAGGCCGTCGCCGTCGTGCCACGGTCTCGGCCGGGGAAAACGATTCAGGCTCGCGTCTCGCCGAGCGCTTTATGTCGAGCATCCCCTACCGCGAGCATAAGATCGTGTCGGGCTATTGGCCGGTCGGCGGCGAAATCGATGATCGGCCGCTCCTGCGCGCGCTCAGGGCCGAGCGTCTCGCGGTAGCGTTGCCGTGTGTCGTGGCAGAAGGTCGCCCCCTGCATTTCCGGGCGTGGGGTGACGCCGATGACCTGGAGCCGGGACCCTACGGGATTCCGGTGCCGCTCCGGAGCGCTGCGCCGTTGCGCCCGACCTTGGTCATCGTACCTCTTGTGCTATTCGATGGCGTTGGCCACCGGCTCGGTTCGGGCAAGGGCTTTTACGACCGCACGTTGGCAGAACTGCGCGGCGTATCGACGATACTGGCAGTAGGGGTTGCGTACGCGGCGCAGCGAATCGAGGCGCTGCCGGCGCTGCCGACCGATCAGCGACTGGACGCGGTCGTGACCGAAGCTGGAGTGGAGTGGTTTTGATATGAAGTGCTTGTTCTTAGGCGATGTCGTTGGGCGCGCAGGCCGCGACGCCGTCATCGACAACGTTGCAGACCTAAGGGCCCGGTTGAGTCTCGATCTGGTTGTGGTCAACGGTGAGAACGCCGCCGGTGGATTTGGCATTACCGAGGAAATCTGCCGGCAGTTCTACGCTGCCGGCGTCGACATCGTGACCGGTGGTAACCACAGCTGGGATCAACAGCAGGTCATTGGCTATATCGACGGCGATAGTCGGCTGTTGCGTCCGCTCAACATCGCGCCGGACGCCCCCGGGCGGGGTAGTCAAATCTACGACCTTGCAGGCCGCAAGGTGATGGTGATCAACCTTCAGGGGCAGGTATTCATGGAGCCCAACGATAGCCCCTTTCGTGCGGTCGACAAGGCGCTGGCCAATGTCCGCCTCGGCGCGACGGTTCATTTCATTCTGGTGGATTTCCATGCCGAAGCGACCAGCGAGAAAATGGCGATGGGGCATTTCCTGGACGGCCGTGTGAGCGCTGTATTCGGTTCCCATCAGCAGGTGCCTACTGCGGATGCCATGATTCTAAGCGGTGGAACCGCCTATCAGACGGATGCCGGTATGTGTGGTGACTATGATTCGGTCATTGGCATGGATAAAAACGTACCGCTTGATCGCTTTGCGGGGCGGGTCGTGCGGGCCCGCATGACCCCTGCGTTGGGGGAGGCAACTCTGTGCGGCGTTTACGTCGAAACTAGCGACCAGACCGGTCTCGCGACATCGGTTGCGCCGGTCCGGCTGGGTGGTCGGCTCGCTCCGGCGTCTCCTGTTTCCTAGGTCGCTGCCGCAATATCGCCATAAACCCCCGATAAGTCAGCCGTTGGGGCGCCTGTCGCTGGCTGCTTCTCGCACAATATCTGGTATAAACCGGATATTGTCTCACCAGCATTAGAGTGGCATTCCCGAGTATGGCCGGTCATTCCCAATTCAAGAACATCATGTTTCGAAAAGGCGCGCAGGATGCGAAGCGCGCTAAAGTATTCGGAAAGCTCATTCGCGAGCTAACGGTTGCCGCGCGTTCCGGACAACCCGACCCTGCTGCCAACCCGCGGCTTCGTAGCGCTATTGCGGCGGCGAAGGCGGCGAACTTGCCCAAAGACACGATGGAGCGGGCCATCAAACGCGGGTCGGGGGAAACTGACGGGGAGAATTTCGAGGAGATTCGCTACGAGGGCTATGGACCTGGCGGCGTCGCGGTCATCGTCGAAGCCCTGACCGACAACCGCAATCGCACCGCCAGTGAAGTGCGCAGCGCTTTTACGAAGAACGGCGGTTCGCTGGGCGAAACAAACTCGGTCTCGTTTCAGTTCAATCGGGTAGGCTCGATTCGCTACGAAGCAGCCGTCGCGACGGCGGATGACGTTCTTGAAATCGCGATTGACGTCGGCGCCGACGAGGTCGAATCCGATGCGGAATTGCATGAGTTTCTTTGCGCGCCTGACGCGTTCTACGAAGTTCGCGAAGCGCTCCAAGCCAAATTGGGCGACCCACAATCGGCTGAGATGATGTGGCGCCCGAGCAACACGGTGCCGGTCGAGGGCGATCAGGCCCGGGGGCTGTTCAAGCTGATCGAAGCGCTGGATGACAGTGACGACGTTCAGAGCGTGTCGGCCAACTACGACGTCAGCGACGCCGAGTTGGAAAGCCTTGGCGGATAGGACGCGCAGATGATTTTGCTGGGGCTTGACCCTGGGCTGCGGGCGACCGGGTGGGGGGCGATCTCCCTCGACGAGGGGCGGCTCCGCCATATTGCGAACGGTACAATTCGAACAACTGCGAGCGCGTCCCTTGCCGAGCGTCTCTACGAGATCTTCCGCGGTGTTGTCGATGTCGTTGAGCAGATCGCTCCCGACGCCGCCGCCATCGAGGAAACCTTCGTCAACAAAAACCCCGACAGCACCCTCAAACTCGGTCAGGCCCGCGGTGCAGCGATGCTTGCACCGGCCACGCTGGGCATTCCCGTGGGCGAGTATGCCGCCAATCTGGTCAAGAAAACCGTCGTTGGAACCGGGCACGCCGACAAGAAACAAATTCAAATGATGGTGTCGCACCTCTTGCCCGGGGTCAGCATCGACAGCAGCGATTCGGCAGATGCTTTGGCTGTCGCAATCTGCCATGGCCACCACCTGCCGGTACGCAACACATTGCGCAAGGAAATCGCGGAGCGAAGGCGATGATCGCCAAGCTGAAGGGTGTCGTCGATTCGGTGGGATCCGACCGGGCTGTGCTCGACGTCAACGGCGTCGGCTATCTCCTTTTCTGTCCGGCAGGCACGCTTCGGGATCTTCCCCCACCCGGCGGCGCGGCGACGCTGCTCGTCGACACCCACGTCCGAGAAGATCACATCCACCTCTATGGGTTCTCAGATTCGCTCGAGCGCGATTGGTTCCGCCTGTTGCAAACCGTGCAAGGTGTGGGCGCGCGGGTGGCAATCGCGATTCTGTCGGTGATCGGTCCGGCGCAACTCGCCGAAGCGATTGCAGCCCAAGATAAGGCGCCGGTTACCCAAGCGCCCGGTGTTGGCGCAAAGTTGGCTCAACGCATTGTTGCAGAACTCAAAGACAAAGTGCCCGTGCTGATCGCAGGGCTCTCTGCGGACGCGCCCGCGGGTGCGGACGGTATAAGAACCGCGCGCGCGTTGGTCAGTGACGCTGCTGCGGACGCTGTCTCCGCTCTGGTCAACCTGGGATACCGGCGCGTCGAAGCGTTTACTGCGGTTGCCGCAGTTGCACGGGACGAACCGGGCGACCTAGAGGTAGAAGTGCTGATCCGCAGCGCGTTGCGCGAACTGGCCCAAACCGGGAAGGTCGCGTGAGCGACCTCGCCCAGGACCGGCTTGTTGCCGCTGACGCCCAAGAGGACGACGTCCTCGGTCCGGGAATTCGGCCGGTCTCGCTGGACGATTTCGTTGGCCAGGGTCAAGTCTGCGCCAATCTAAGGGTTTTCGTCGAAGCGGCGCGGTCGCGCAGCGAGGCACTGGACCACGTACTTCTCGTCGGGCCGCCCGGCCTGGGAAAGACCACGCTCGCTCAAATTGTCGCGCGTGAGTTGGGCGTTAGTTTTCGCGCGACCGCCGGACCGGTGATCGCCCGGTCCGGGGATCTCGCCGCGCTCCTGACGAACCTGCAACCGCACGACGTTCTCTTTATCGACGAGATCCATCGGCTAAGCCCCGCCGTCGAAGAGATCCTTTATCCCGCTATGGAGGACTTCCATCTCGACCTGATCATTGGCGAGGGACCGGCCGCCCGTTCGGTTCGGATCGACTTGCCACCCTTTACGTTGGTTGGGGCAACGACACGGTCTGGCCTTCTGACGACACCATTGCGGGAAAGGTTCGGGATTCCGCTCCGGTTGAATTTCTACGACACGGCCGATCTCGTTTTGATCGTTAGCCGAGGGGCAAGAATTCTCAGCGTACCCCTAACCGACGAGGGCTCCATGGAAATTGCCCGCCGGTCGCGGGGCACGCCGCGGATAGCCGGCAGGCTTCTGCGCCGGGTGCGCGATTTCGCCGCCGTCGCAGGGCACGATCGAATCGATCGCGTCATCGCGTCGGAGGCGTTGCGCCGGCTCGAGGTCGACGAACGCGGCCTCGACGCGATGGATCGCCGTTATCTCTCGTGCATCGCAGAGTCCTTCGGGGGCGGTCCCGTCGGCATCGAGACCATGGCAGCGGCTTTGTCCGAACCGCGCGACGCCATCGAGGAAATCGTCGAACCGTTCTTGATTCAGGAAGGGCTCCTGCAGCGCACGCCGCGCGGGCGCCAACTCACGGCGGCGGCATTTGCCCATCTTGGTTTGGCGGCGCCTTCGGTGACGTCGCGCCAACTCGAGATGCCGGTTTCCGAGGACGACGATGGTTGACTCGTTGGCTGCTGAACCGAGTGCGGGACATATCGATTGCGCGGGGATCCATCACCTGCCGATGCGCGTCTATTACGAAGACACCGATGCCGCGGGCATCGTGTATTACGCGAACTATTTGAAGTTCGTCGAGCGTGCGCGGACCGACATGATGCGTCTGCTGGGGGTCACCCACTCTCATATGGCATCACGGGACGGCCTCTCCTTCGTCGTTCGGAGCTGTAGCGTGAAATACCGCAAGCCAGCGCGGCTTGACGACGGTCTCGACGTTAGGACGCGTGTCGAGCGCGTCCGCGGGCCGGTGCTGGATGTCCTGCAAAACGTCTACCGCGCCGGCGATCTCTTGGTCTCGATCGACCTGCGGATCGCCTGCATGAACGGCGAAGGCCGGGTTCAGAGCCTACCGGCCTGGATCAACGCTGCCTTCGCTCGAATCACTCAACCGCAATCCGCGTCTTAACCAGGGAGCACCATGGAACAACAAGCAGTTGAAGCGGCTGCAATCGCAGGGTCGGTCTCCGGAGACCTCTCCATCCTCAGTCTCGTTTTGCACGCCGATATCGTCGTCAAACTGGTCCTTGTTCTCCTTGTCGGGGCCTCCATTTGGTGTTGGGCGATCATCTTCGACAAGGTGCGTCGTATTCGTCGGGTCAAAGCAAAAGCGAGCGATTTCGAAGAGGTGTTCTGGTCGGGTGGCTCGCTCGAAGATCTTTACGATCGGATTGGGACCAAAGCCGACCATCCGATGGCGATTTTGTTCGCCTCGGCGATGCGGGAGTGGCGTAGATCTGGCGCCCACGGCCTTGTTGCCAACGACAAACTATCGACGGGGGTGCAAGAACGAATCGGTCAAGTGATGCGGTTAACCATCGCGCGCGAACTGGATCGTCTTGAACGCTATTTGGGATTCTTGGCAACGGTCGGCTCGACCGCACCGTTCATTGGGCTGTTCGGCACCGTGTGGGGAATCATGAACAGCTTCCAGTCGATTGCGCTGAGCAAGAACACCAGCCTCGCAGTCGTTGCGCCCGGTATAGCCGAAGCTCTATTTGCGACGGCACTAGGTCTCGTCGCAGCGATTCCAGCCGTCGTGGCCTACAACAAATTTTCTAGCGACCTCAACCGGTTCGCGGGACGTATGGAGGGCTTTGCCGGCGAGTTTTCCGCGATCCTCTCGCGTCAACTTGACGAGCGGACGAGCTGATGGCCGCGTTCCTATCTCAGCAGACGAAGCGCGACGGTCGCGGCCATCGCCTTATGGCCGAAATCAACGTGACGCCGTTTGTCGACGTCATGCTGGTGCTACTGATCGTTTTCATGGTGACCGCACCTCTCCTGACAGTCGGTGTATCGGTCGAATTGCCGGAGACGGCCGCGGCGCCCATCGCCGGTCAGGACGAGCCGCTCGCGGTGAGCATCGATTCATCGGGTCGCGTCTATATCCAAGATTCCGAGGTCAGCATGGAGACCCTAATTCCGCGCCTGGAAGCGATCACCCAGAACAATCCGGACGCACGCATTTTCGTCCGGGGTGACAGGGCGATCGACTACGGGCGAGTGATGGAAGTCATGGGCACTCTCAACGGCGCCGGTTTCAGGCGGGTCGCGTTGATCACCGAGCGGCCAAGGGCGAACTAGGAGAAAATCGTGCGTGGAGCGATAGCCATATCGGTAGCGTTGCACGTCGCGATGGTCGCCGCCGCTTGGACCGGCGTGCCGGCGCTGTTCCGCGATGTGGCGCGCGAAGAGACGCCGATCATCGTTGAACTCGTCACGATCGCCGAAGAAACGCGCGCCGCGCCGCAAGTTGTCAAAAGAGAAGAGCCTGTTCCGGAGGCGGAGCCGCCCAAGCCCGAACCTGTAACGGCAGCGGCCGCGCCGCCAC
>CAYGKG010000001.1:62405-72665 GCA_964350495.1 uncultured Alphaproteobacteria bacterium | reverse complement strand
ATTTTCATCCGCAGCCTAGCAGTCCCTACCCAGATAACTCGTTCGGAGAGCCGTCGGGTCTAATCCGCGATCGAGCCGGTAACCTCCTTTTCGGGAATAAAGATGACGATTATATGGGGAGCCTTGATGAAGCGGCCCCGCCGAACGAAATCTGGCCGCTCCTCTATACGCCTTATAACTTCAAACCGATGTTGATGGAGGTGAAGGGGACAGAGCTCTCCGTGGAGAAGGTTTTTGATGGCCAACTCCGTGCAAGTTCAAGCCCGGCGGCTCATTATCCCGGTGTGCGAAATCCATTCGACGGATGGAAAACAGCAGCTCCTCCTGAGGAGCCCATCGTGCATCGCGATAATCTATGGTTTATACAACCTGCCCGTTCAATTGGGCGACTTGAACCCTAAGGCTCGCTAGCGTTCGTAGACGAGCGACCGTCCAATAATACCGTCAAAAGCCAGTGCCCAGATTCATCCCCCTCGGCCAGCCGGTTATGGCGCTAGGCGGCGGTTGGCTTCGCGGCGACCTTGGGTTTTTGTGCGGGCGTCGCAACCTTCGGCGTTGCGGTCGTTTTCGGTGGAGGGGCCGGCGCCGGGTCGTTGCCGATTTGTTGGGTGCTGGCGGCCAGGCGTTCGGCCAGAATCATCGACAGGTTGAACAACACCCGAACCATGATGTCGGGCATCGCGCGCATGGTCTTGCGCAAAAAATCTTCGGTCAGAACCAACGCTTCAACGTCCGTTTCGGCGACGACGTCGGCGGTGCGCGGTGCGGCCGTAATCAGTGCGGTTTCGCCGAAGATCGCGCCGCTGCCGAGTTTGGCGAGGGTGCGTCCGTTTGCTTTGACCGCGACCTCGCCCTGGAGCACCACGAACATTTCGCGGCTGCGCTGTCCGGTGGAAACGATCGTATCGCCCTTCTTGGCGCGGATCAGGTTGCCTTCGCGCACCAGCTTTTTTGCTTCGCCATGCTTCAGGCCGCGGAGCAGGGCGATACCCTCCAGCGGCGTTTGGTCCATCTTTTCACTGAGAAACTCCCAGAACCGCTCCTCGTCCATGCCGCGATCGGTACCCTGCTTGATCGCATCGGGGAATTTGCGGTCGAACCACGCCGCTGTGGTGCCGTTGTTCTCGTATTCGCCGGCTATCTTGTAGAAGGGCGAACCGCAATCGCGCAGATGGGTGATGTCCTCCATCAACAGAACCAGCGGCACCTGGTATTCGCGGTCGTCACTCTCGAAATTCTCGCCGTAGCGCCGATAACCCATTTGTTCGTAGAGCGGCACAAGGGCCGGCGCACAACTCGCGAAATCGAAGCGGCTGCCCAGATGGCGCTGGGTCTTATAGGCCGCGCCGAGGAGGACCTTGATGATCTGGCTCTGCCGCCATTTCTTTGCCACTGTGAAGCGCGTCGTCAGGCTGTAGCTGCCGACTTCGAACTCGCTGAAATCGCCCATCTGATAGTTGCTGCGCACCTTCTCCGGGAACTTGGTGATCCGCCCGGAGTTGATCCGAACCGAGGCGATGACCTGGGTGTCGGCCGTCAAATAGAGATGGATGGCGTTGGCGTCGAGCGGGTCCGAAACCGTCTTGGTGTCGTGAAACGCAAAGACCGAATCGCCGCCCATTTCCTGAACCAGGGTGCGGTAGCGGAACAGGTAGATCCGATGCCGATCCTCTTCGGTCTTCGCCTGGAGAACCGAGAGCTTCGGCGTGTTCTGGGGTTTTTCCAATGCCATCCCGCACCTTCCAGAGGTGAGCCTAAGGGGCCGCGAGGGGGGTGTAAATCGGCTTCTCGGGCGGGCGGCGAGCGGTTCTGTCAAAGAAAACGGGGTCCGCCGCCTGGCGCACCCCGTTCCCCTTCAGGTCTTTGCCAGAAGCAGCCGGTTTAGGAACAACCGCTCGTTGAGCCACAGGTGTTGCACTTCATGCAGGTGCCGTTGCGGACCAAGGTGAAGTTGCCGCATTCGCCGCACGCATCGCCCTCGTAGCCCTTCATGCGGGCCTCGCGAATCCGATCCAAGGTTGGGTCGGTCGTGATTTCCGCGATGGTCGTCGAGGTTGCCATGACGAACTGAGACGACGGCGTGCTCACCTCGACGCCGCCACCGGCGAAGGCCGTCGTGTGGGCACTCTCGACACTGCGTCCGAGGAAAGCCGTGGTCGGTGGGCCGTCGACGGCACCGCCGTTAACGACGTAGAGGTTGGTCCGCATGTAGCCGTTGCTGGCTACGCCCATGACGGCCGCCAGCGGCGTTTCGTCGGCCTCTTCCCCATCGGCCAGGGTTGAATCCCCGCTCGTGCCGCGCAACACGTCGTGGCGGAGATCGTTGGGTTCGACATGGGCCAGATCGGTGCGGCCGAGGTAAGAAATCGCGAGTTCCCGGAACAGGTAGTCGAGCACGGAGGTTGCCATTTTGATGGCCTCGTTCCCCTCGACCATGCCCGACGGCTCGAACCGCGTGAACGTGAAGGATTCGACGAACTCATCCAGCGGCACGCCGTATTGCAGGCCAAGCGAGATCGCGATCGCAAAACCGTCCATCAGGCTGCGGAAGGCCGAGCCCTCCTTGTGCATGTCGATGAAGATTTCACCGAGGTTGCCGTCCTCAAACTCGCCTGTCCGCAAATAGACTTTGTGCCCGCCTACAATCGCTTTTTGGGTGTAGCCCTTGCGGCGCTGGGGGAGCCGGCGACGTTCGCCGCGCTGCCCTTTTTCCGAGACCATGCGCTCGATCGTTTCGCGGGCCATTTTTTCGGCCAGTGCGGCAACCTGAGCAGGGCTGGGCTGCTCCTCGTAGGCTTCGGCCTCGTCTTCGATCGCCATCGCCGATAGCGGCTGAGACAGCTTCGAGCCGTCGCGATACAAAGCGTTGGCCTTGAGTGCCAGCCGCCAGGACAGGGTGTAGGCCTCCTTGCAGTCCTCGACGGTCGCCTGGCGCGGCATGTTGATGGTCTTGGAGATTGCGCCGGAGATGAACGGTTGGGCCGCGGCCATCATGTGGATGTGGCTCTGCCAAGACAGGTAACGCTTCCCTTTGCGTCCGCACGGCGTGGCGCAGTCGAAGACCGACAGATGCGCGTCCTTCAGCTTGGGCGCCCCCTCCAGGGTCATCGCGCCGCAGCAATAGGTATTCGCCGCATCGATCTCGGCGGCGGTAAAGCCAAGCTCCAACAGCATGTCGAAGGTCGGGTCGCTCAGCCGCCCGGCGTCGATCCCGAGGGCATTGACGCAGAACTCTTCCCCGAAAGTCCATTTGTTGAAAACGAACTTGATGTCGAAGGCGTTGGTCAACGCTTCTTCGAGTTTGGCCAATGCTTCCTTGGTGAAGCCTTTGGCGCCGAGGGTCGCATGGTTCACCCCAGGGGCGGTCTCAAGGGTCCCGTTGCCGGTTGCGTAGGTGATGATGGCCGCGACCTCGTCCTCGGTGTAGCCGAGCACGGAGAGTGCCTCGGGAACAGCGCGGTTGATGATGCGGAAGTAACCGCCGCCGGCGAGCTTCTTGAACTTGACGATGGCGAAATCGGGCTCAATGCCCGTCGTATCGCAATCCATCAGCAGCCCGATCGTCCCGGTCGGGGCGATCACGGTTGCCTGCGCGTTGCGGTAACCGTGCTTTTCGCCAAGCTTTAGCGCGCGGTCCCAGGCCCGGGCGGCGGCGTCGGCGATCCCGTCTTCCGGAATATTGGCGATATCCAATGCGACGGGCTGCGTGGCGAGGCTCTCGTAGCCGCCGCTCTCGCCCAGCGCGGCGCGGCGATGGTTGCGGATCACCCGCAGCATGTGCCCGGCATTATCTTCATAGCGCGGAAAAGCGCCCATCTCGCCGGCCATCTCGGCCGACGTCGCATAGGAGACGCCGGTCATGAGCGCCGTGATCGCACCGCACAGGGCGCGACCCTTATCCGAATCGTAGGATAGACCGCTCGCCATCAACAGGCCGCCGATGTTGGCGTAGCCCAGACCCAAGGTCCGGTACTCATACGACAGCTGGGCGATTTCCTTGGACGGGAATTGCGCCATCAGGACCGAGACTTCGAGCACCATCGTCCACAGACGCACGGCGTGTTCGAATCCCTCGATATTGAAGCTACGGTCTTCGCCGCGGAACGTCAGCAGGTTCAACGACGCCAGGTTGCACGCCGTGTCGTCCAGGAACATGTACTCCGAGCATGGGTTCGATGCCCGGATCGCGCCGCCGGCAGGGCAGGTGTGCCAGTCATTGATGGTCGAATGGTATTGCAGGCCTGGGTCGGCGCTTTGCCACGCCGCCATCGCGATTTGGTCCCAGAGTTCGCGCGCCTTAACGGTCTCCGACACCTTGCCGTCGGTGCGGCGGATCAGATCCCAGTCGCCATCCTTCTCGACCGCCTCAAGGAAGGCGTCGGTCACGCGCACCGTGTTGTTGGCGTTTTGGCCGGACACCGTCAGGTAGGCTTCGCCGTCCCAGTCGGTGGTGTAGGTTGGGAAATCGATCCCGGTATAGCCTTGCTTGGCAAATTCGATGACCCGCTGAATGAAATTCTCGGGGATCATCGATTTGCGGGCCTCGATGATTGCCTTCTTCAGGGCCGGGTTGTCGTTGGGCGTGAAGCGGGCGTCGCCGGTGACGGCGTGGCATGCTTTGATCACGGCGTTGAGGTGCTTTGAGGTTAACTTGGAACCTGAGACAAGCGCCGCAACCTTTTGTTCTTCAACGGCTTTCCAGTTCACGAACGCTTCGATGTCGGGATGGTCGGCATCGACGACCACCATTTTTGCCGCGCGCCGAGTCGTCCCCCCGGATTTGATCGCGCCGGCCGCCCGGTCGCCGATTTTGAGGAAGCTCATCAGGCCGGAGGACTTGCCGCCGCCCGAGAGCGATTCGCCCGAACCGCGTAGATGCGAGAAGTTGCTGCCCGTGCCCGAGCCGTACTTGAACAGGCGCGCTTCGCGCGTCCACAGGTCCATAATCCCGCCTTCGTTGACCAGGTCGTCCTTGATCCCCTGGATGAAGCAGGCGTGGGGTTGGGGGTGTTCGTAGGCGGATTCCGAGCGGGTCAGATTGCCGGTGCGATAGTCGACATAGAAATGGCCCTGGGCCGGACCGTCGATGCCATAGGCCCAATGGAGGCCGGTGTTGAACCATTGCGGGGAATTGGGGGCGCCCATTTGCTGGGCCAGCATGAAGCGCATTTCGTCGAAGAACGCGCGCGCATCCTCCTCGCCGTCGAAATAACCGCCCTTCCAGCCCCAATAGGTCCAGGTGCCGGCGAGCCGATCGAATACCTGTTTGGCGGTGCGTTCGTGGCTGAAGCGTTCTTCCTCGGGCAGGGTTGCCAGGGCCTCGTCGTCAGGGACGCTGCGCCACAGCCATGACGGGACGGTGTTTTCCTCAACTTTTTTCAGCCGGGCGGGGATGCCGGCCTTACGGAAGTACTTCTGCGCAATGATATCGCTGGCGACCTGGGACCAATCGGCCGGGACCTCCACGTCCTTCATTTGGAAAACGACGGAACCGTCCGGATTGCGGATCTCGCTCAGCGTGCTGCGGAAAGCCATTCCGTCGTAGGGGGATCCTCCATTCGCGGTGAAGAAACGTTGAACGCGCATACCCTGTTCCCCTCATTGCGGCCCGGCAAATCATCCGGAAACCATTGAATTCATTCTTGAAATTCGCTGCAGCGGGTCGGCGCAAACACCCAGACTTTGTGCCTCCCCAAGCAGGGGACACAAGATATGGTTGCTCCGCAGAGGGGTCAACAATATTTTGTATCTGTCACATTCTTTGACACCATAGATCGTATCGGTGTGGATAACTTTCCTCTCCTACGGGTATTCACTGAGTAAATCAATGCCTTGAGGATTGGCCTGGAAGAATCAAGGCTGTGGACGGTTTGTGAATAAGCTTCGGTAGACGGCCAACGTCCCAAGGTGCAATAGTCCGCCAGATTTCGCTCGCTCGACCGTCTTGGAGGCCTCTTTGCGCCTGACTTCATTGATTTCTTTTGTATTCGACTGGTGGCACCGGGCGCCGTGGGGCACCTGGATTTTTACCTTCCGGCGCGGTGAATTCGTCGCGACCGACGCGATGGGCAATCGCTACTATCAGGAAAAGGGACGGCCCGAGGTCGGGCGCTACCATTGGGAACGGCGTCGGCGCTGGGTTATTTACGCCGACATCGCCGAGGGATCGATGGTCCCGCCGGAATGGAATGCCTGGCTCCAGCACAATGCCGCCGAGCCGCCGACTGGCGGGGCCACAGACCATGCGTGGGAAAAGCCCCATGTTCCCAACCTCACCGGAACGTCGGCGGCCTACCGGCCCGCCGGTCATGTCCTGGGGTCCGGCGCCCGCCGGAGCACCTCCGGCGACTACGAGCCGTGGCAACCGAACTGAGCGTGGGGAGCCCAGCATGAAAGGAAATCTGTTCGAGGCTTTGATCGGTGCCGTCGTACTGGCGGTGGCGGGGTTTTTCTTGGTCTTCGCGTTTTCGACATCGGATGTTGGCGCGGTCGACGGTTACGAAGTGACCGCGACCTTCGACCGGGTCGACGGCGTCAATGCGGGTGCCGACGTACGCATGAGCGGAATCAAGATTGGGACGGTAACCAAACTCGAGCTTGAAAAGGATACGTTCCTGGCAAAAGCGACGCTCAGCATCGATAGCCAGGTCAAATTGCCAAGCGATTCGTCGGCGGAAATCACGACCGAAGGCCTACTCGGCGGTAAATACATGGCGATCGTGCCCGGTGGGGCCGATGAGACGATCGCGAACGGCGGCCGCATCCAGTTCACCCAGTCGTCGATCAGCCTTGAAGGCCTGATCGGCCGCTTTGGTTTCGGTCTCGGTAGTAGCGAGTCGGACGGCGAAAGCGCGCAATAATGTCCGGCCCGACCTCGCGACAGGATCCCGCACAAGCATGGGACGCCAATGTTTACGCCACCAATGCGCGGTTCGTCGCCGACCTTGGGGTGGCGGTCGTCACGCTGCTGGCGCCCCAACCGGGCGAGCGCATCCTTGACCTCGGCTGTGGCGACGGTCCGCTCACCCAAAAGATCGCGGCCGCCGGTGCCGATGTGCTCGGGATCGACGCCAGCGACGATCTTGTGCGCGCCGCGCGGGCGTTAGGCCTGCAAGCAGAGGTCGCGAACGCCCACGCGCTCACCTTCGACCGAGAATTCGACGCCGTGTTCTCGAACGCGGCGCTCCATTGGATGCTGGACCCAGACGCCGTCATCGACGGGGTGCGCCGGGCGCTTAAGCCCGGCGGACGCTTCGTTGCCGAGTTCGGCGGTCACGGCAATGTCGCGACAGTGATTGCCGCGATCGACGAAGAGCTGGCGGCGCGGGGTCATCCGGGCTTGGCCGGCCATCCATGGTATTTCCCATCACCCGATGAGTACGCTGCGCGCCTCCGCGATCACGGGTTCGCCGTTGAGGAAATCGGCTTGATCGACAGGCCGACTCGGTTGCCCGGCGACATCGGCGGCTGGCTCGATACCTTTGCCGACGCGTTTCTTCGGGTTCTCCCAACGGGCGAGCGCCGCGCCGCCCGCGACGGGATCGTGCAACGGCTCAGTACCCGTATTCGCGACGCGGACGGGGTATGGTGGGCCGACTACGTTCGGCTCCGGTTCCGGGCCGTTCTGGAATCTTGATGTTCCGCTTGGTCGCCGCCGCCCTTGGGGCCGTGCTCACGGTGACCCCGGCGATGGCGCAGGACCGAGCGGTCGCCGTTCTTCGTGCGCTGGACAAGGTGACGGCGCGGGTCTCGACCATCGAGGCGCCGGTCGGTCGCGAAGTGCGTTTTGGGACTTTGCGGATCCTTGTGCGTAGTTGCGCGAAACGACCCCCGGAAGAGCCGCCCGAGACCAGTGTATTTTTGGAAATCCTCGACCTACGGCCGCGCGGCGCGCCGCAACGGGTCTTCACCGGCTGGATGTTCGCCTCCAGTCCGGCGCTGTCGGCGATGGAACATCCGACCTACGACGTGTGGCCGATCGACTGCAGGGCCGCCGCGCCGCCGCCGGGTTCGGACAGCGAATAGAAGTTCGCTTCTACCCGCATCGCTGCGGCGAGCTGGGTGTGGTAGGCCTCGCGGGGGATTTCGATCGCCCCGAAGGACGCTAGGTGATCCGTCACGAACTGTGTGTCGAGAAGGGTGAATCCGCCGACGACAAGCCGGGCGACGAGGTGCGTCAGGGCGACTTTGCTGGCGTCGGTTGCGCGGCTGAACATGCTTTCGCCAAAAAAGGCGCCGCCGAGCGAGACCCCGTAGAGCCCACCCACCAAGTCCCCATCGGCAGCCCATGCTTCGACGCTATGGGCGTGGCCGATGTGCGCCAGCCCCGAGTAAAGGGCGACGATTTCATCGTTGATCCAGGTTGTCTCGCGGCCCCGGGCAGGGGCGGCGCAGGACTCGATGACCCGGGCAAAGGCACGGTCCACCGTGATCCGAAAGACGTCTTGGCGCACCTTGCGCGCGAGCCGGCGCGGCAAATGGAACGCTTCCAACGGCAAGATACCGCGTTTGTCGGGATCGATCCAAAAGAGCGTTGGGTCGTCGCGGTCCTCCGCCATCGGGAAGACGCCGCTGGCGTAGGCGCGCAGTAGAATCTCAGGGGTAAGTTTCATCCACGGTTGGAGGCGATGTATTTCTCGAGCCAATGGATGTTGTAGTTGCCGTCGATGAAGTCTTTGTTGTCGATCAGGTCGAGATGCAACGGAATCGTGGTGTCGACGCCGTCGACGACAAATTCCATTAGAGAACGGCGCAGCCGCATCAGGCATTCGTTGCGATTGGCGCCGTGGACGATCAACTTGGCGACTAGGCTGTCGTAATAGGGCGGGATGCTGTAGCCGCCATATAGCCCCGAATCCACACGTACGCCGTAACCGCCTGGCGCGTGAAAACTGGTAACTTTGCCCGGGTTCGGCGCAAACGTCTTCGGGTTCTCGGCATTGATCCGACACTCGATGGCGTGGCCGTTGATGCGCACGTCGTCTTGGCTAAAACTCAACGGCGCGCCGGAGGCGATCCGCAGTTGTTCGCGCACAAGGTCCACGCCGGTGACCATTTCGGTGACCGGATGTTCGACCTGCAGCCGCGTGTTCATCTCGATAAAAAAGAACTCGCCGTTCTCGTAGAGGAACTCGATCGTGCCGACGCCGCGATAGCCGAGCGTGCGGATTGCGTCTGCGACCCGCGACCCGATTTCGGCGCGGGCCTGGGCATTCAGTGCGGGGGAGGGGGCTTCTTCGAGAATCTTTTGGTGCCGCCGTTGCATCGAGCAATCGCGTTCGCCGAGGTGGACCGCGTTGCCGTGGGTGTCGCCGATAACCTGAATTTCGATATGGCGCGGCGTTTCGAGATACTTCTCCATGTACAGCGTGTCATCGCCGAAGGCCGCTTTGGATTCGGCGCGGGCGGTCGATAGCACCTCGGACATCTGGTCGGCGCGATGGGCAACCTTCATGCCGCGTCCGCCGCCACCGGCGGCAGCTTTGACAATGACCGGGTAGCCGATTTCTTTGGCGACCCGCAGTGCCTCGTCGTCGTTGGTGATCGCTCCTTCCGATCCGGGCACGACCGGAATCCCTAGGTTCTTGGCGGTGACCTTGGCGGTGACCTTGTCGCCCATCAGCCGGATATGCTCCGCCGTCGGGCCAATGAAGGTGATCCCGTGTTCCTCGACGATCGAGGCGAAGTTCGCGTTCTCCGAGAGAAAGCCGTAACCGGGATGAATCCCGTCGGCCTCGGTGATCTCGGCGGCGGAAATGATCGCGGGAATATTGAGATAGCTGTCGGTCGCGCTTGGCGGCCCAATACATACGGTCTCGTCGGCGAGCCGAACATGCATCGCGTCTTCGTCGGCGGTTGAATGGACCGCGACGGTCTTGATGCCCATCTCGCGGCAAGCCCGCAAGATTCGCAGCGCGATCTCGCCGCGATTGGCGATCAGTACCTTTTCGAGCATCTATTCGACGATCATCAAGGGTTCGCCGAATTCGACCGGCGTCGCATCGTCGATCAAGATTGCCGTGACTGTGCCGCTGTGCGGCGCGGCGATCGGGTTCATGGTCTTCATCGCTTCGACGATCAACAGCGTCTGGCCCTGGGCGACGGCGTCGCCCACTTTGACAAAGGTCGGCGCGCTGGGTTCGGGCGAAAGGTAAGCGGTGCCGACCATAGGCGATTTCACAGCGCCGGGATGGCTCGCGGGTGCCGCGACCGGTGCCAGGTCGCCAGCCGGGGCGGGGGCCGCCCCTGGCGCCGCGAGCG
>CAYGKG010000001.1:37570-62395 GCA_964350495.1 uncultured Alphaproteobacteria bacterium | reverse complement strand
ACGTAATGCGTGCTGCCGCCACCACCGCGCGAGACGCGTACGCGCCGGTCGTCCTCTTCCCATTCGATCTCGGTAAGGTTCGTTTCATCCAACAACCCCGCCAATTCGCGAATGACGTCTGGATCGATCGAAAGTTTTCCCATGCGGTGCTGCCTATGCTTTTGCGATGAGCTTTGTGACCGCCTCGACGGCCAATTCATAGCCGTGCGGCCCGAACCCGGTGATCATACCGGTTGCGGCCTGGCTGACGTAGGAGTGGTGGCGAAATTCCTCGCGGCGGAAAATATTCGAAAGATGGACCTCGACGATCGGAACGTCGACCATCCGCAAGGCATCGAGCAACGCCACGGAAGTGTGGGAGTAGGCGCCGGCGTTGACGATCAATCCGGCAGCCCGTCCGCGCGCACCTTGCACCCAGTCGACCAGTTGGGCCTCGCTGTTGGTCTGAAGGAACTCGACGGACAAACCGACCGTATCGGCGCGCCGCCGTACCGCGGCTTCGATGTCGGCCAGCGACTGGGTGCCATAGATATCGGTTTCCCGGCTACCCAGGAGGTTCAGGTTGGGCCCGTTGAGGACCAGAATGAGCGGTGTATCAGGCATGATCGGTTCGTCGTGCAGGAAGGTGATCAGCCTTATAGCATGACCATCCACAGAGACAATTGTACGGATCAATGGCAGATGGTGGCGGCGCACCGGTTGAAGCGGCTATCGCGCGGCCCCATACTCGAACAGGTTTGACGGACAACGCCCCCATGGAATTAACGATCAACGGTGAACCGCGGCGTTTCGATGGCCCGCTTTCCGTCGCGCAATTGCTTCGCGATTTGGACCTCGATGCCCGCAAGATCGCGCTCGAGCGCAATCTGGAAATCGTCCCGCGCAGCGCCTTCGACGCCACGACTCTGGGCGAGGGCGACCGGATTGAGATTGTCCATTTCATCGGCGGCGGCGACATCGGGAAGGAAGAGGCGGCGGGCGACGACACGTGGACGGTTGCCGGTCGCACGCTTCGCTCACGCCTCATCATCGGCACCGGCAAGTACAAAGATTACGAAGAAAACCGGCGTGCCGCCGAAGCGGCGGAAGCCGAGATGATCACCGTTGCGGTGCGCCGGGTAAATTTGACGGACCGTTCGCTACCAATGCTGGTCGATTCGCTGGACCCCAAGAAATATATCTTCTTGCCCAATACCGCGGGATGTTTCACGGGCGAGGACGCGGTGCGCACGTTGCGCTTAGCGCGCGAGGCCGGCGGCTGGGATTTGGTAAAACTCGAAGTTCTAGGCGACCAGAAAACGCTCTATCCCGATATGCCCGAGACCGTGCGGGCGGCTGAAATGCTCATCAAGGAGGGCTTTCAGGTCATGGTCTATTGCAGCGACGATCCCATCCAGGCCAAACGGCTGGAGGAGATCGGCTGCTGCGCGATCATGCCGCTGGGCGCGCCGATCGGATCGGGTCTGGGCGTGCAGAACCCGGTCAACATCCGCATCATCGTCGAAAATGCCAAGGTCCCGGTCGTGGTCGATGCCGGTGTGGGCACCGCCTCCGAGGCCGCCGTGGCGATGGAATTGGGATGCGATGCGGTGATGACCAACACGGCGATTGCCGAAGCAAAAAACCCTATCCTGATGGCGGCGGCGATGAACCACGCGGTCAAAGCCGGTCGTCTCGCGTATCGCGCCGGACGCATGGCGCGCAAACGCTACGCCGATCCGTCTTCGCCGCTCGCCGGACTGATTTAAGGCGAAGCGCCTAGCAGGTCGTGCAGCGCTTGCGCGCAGCGCCGATCAACTGCTTGAACTGATCGAGTTGAATCAAGCCTGGCACGACGGCGTCGCCGATGACGAAACCCGGCGTCCCTTCGACGCCAATCGCCTGGGCGAGTCGCGTGTTCTTGCCGATCAGGGCGGAGACGGCGTCGCTTTCAATCGTTTCCAGCAGGCGTACCCGGTCGACGCCCGCTTCAACCGCCGACTGCAACGCGACGTCGGCGCTCAGGCGGCCGCGCGATTGGAGCATCGCCGCGTGGTAGGCGGCATAGCTTTCGGGTGCCAACAGGTGAACCGCGACGCCGACGCGGGCGGCGGCAACCGAGGCTTCGCCGAGGACGGGAAATTCCTTGTAGACGATCCGTACGTTGGGGTCGTCCTTAATCAGTTGGGCCAGCACCGGGTGAGCGTTCCGGCAATAGGGGCACGCGTAGTCGAAAAACTCGACGATCGTGACGTCGCCATCGGGGTTGCCACCGACCGGCGACATCGGGTCGTGCCGCAGTTCGTCGCGGTTCGCCGCAAGCGCATGGAGCGCCCGCTCGCCGGCTGCGGCCTGTTCGCGCGACTGCAGGATGCGGATGGCTTCAAGCACGATCTCCGGATTGCGCAGAATGTAGTCCCGGACGATCGCCTCGGTGACGCGCCGCTGGGTTGGGTCGACCGATTCGAGAATCTCGGCTTCGACGGATGGGCGGCTTTGCTGGGTTTGCGCAGGCGTCGCCACCGCGAGCGAAATAATTGCGACCGCGGTCCACACGGAAAATCTTTTCATGGTCACCAGTGATATCAGCGTCGGGGCTTGGTGGTACTCAAGATATCTTGAGCGCGCAATTGACCGGGCGAACCGACCGGCAGAAGCCGTTCGGCGCGACTCGCGTGGGCGCGGGCGTCTTCACCGCGCCCGGCGAGGACCGCTTGTTCCGCGCTGGCAAGGCTCGAAAGACCGAATTCTTTGGCCCGGCCGTAGGCGATTGCGAGTTGCCCCCACGCCGCCGGCATCTCTCGGTCGACGCGGACTGCTTCCTCAAGGTGGATGATTGCTTCTTTGTCCAGTTCTGGGTCGTTCATTGCGATCAGGGCCTGACCTAACCCCAATCGCAGCAGCGGCTCATGCGGCGCCAGGCGAACGGCCTCCGCATTCGGCGGGATCGCCGCTTCTCGTCCGCCGTTCTCGTAAAGGATCTGACCCTTCAGTTCATGGAAATACGGGTCGTCCGGAAATTCGGCAATCAGGGAATCTATTTCCTCGATCGCCCCCTTTTGGTTCGTGGTTCGGTGAAATGCAATCGCCCGCGCGTAGCGCGCCGCAACGCTGGTGTCGCTCTCGGGGTAAGCGCGCAGCGCCCGCTGCGGATCGAGGAACCCCTGAACCTTGGCCTTAACGCGGTTGAAGGCAGCCACTTGATCGGGCGGTACCGGGGCATTCGCGGCCGGCGACTGACCGATCAACCGTTCGAGCGCGAGAATACGGTCGCGCGACAGCGGGTGGGTCCGGCCATACGCCGACTGGCTGCTGCGCAACAACGCCTCCTGATCGCCGAGTTTCTCTAAAACCTCAAGCAGGCCGCGCGAGGACTGGCCGGTGTCGTCCAGATAGCGCACTGCCGCCTGGTCGGCGGCGGACTCCTGAACCCGCGAATACTGAAGGATCGACTGCCCGGCAACCTGGGCGCCACCGCCCAGCACCGCAGCGGCGGCGCCGCCGCCGCCGCCCGCCGCGACCGCGGCGACTCCCAAGACCGCCGCGACGATCGCGATTGCATTGGCGCCCCGCAGGGCGTCTTGGGTGCGGGCGAGATGGCCGCCGGCGATATGTCCCGTCTCATGGGCGAGCACGCCGATGATCTGACCGGGGTTGTCGGCCTCGACCAGCAAACCGGTAAACAGGAAAATTCTCTGTCCCCCGGCCACGAAGGCGTTCAACCTGCGATCATTGACGATATGGACCGACACGGAATCCGTGGTAAGACCAGCCGCGGCAAAGACCGGCTCGGCGAAATTGCGAATCATGCGCTCGGTTTCGGCATCGCTGATCAAACTGAGGTTTTGGGCGAACGCCGGCCTGACGATAGAGGTGACAAGAACGGTGAGAACGAGAAACCGGCTCAATAGGCGTGTCACGACGTACTCCACGGCGAAAACCCCATTTGAACGTAGGCAGGGTGCGCGCGTCCGTCAATTCGCGCTCGGCGCGATGTTTTTGGCGGCGAGCTGCGCCGGCACGGCGCCGCAACAGAAGGTCCCCACGGTTAGCTTTATCGGCGGCGTCACCACCGACGAACCGCGAGCGACGCTGGCGGGCCTCGCGGCGCTGGAGATCGGCGGGACCGCTGCGGATGCCGCAGTCGCCACCTTCTTCACGTTGGCGGTCACATATCCGTTGGCGGCCGGATTGGCCGGCGGCGGTGCCTGTGTCGCCTATGACGCACTGTCTGGCACGGCCGAAAGTATCGACTTCTCACCGAGCGTCCCGGCGCTCGGCGGCGCCGTCGCCGTGCCCGGTGCGGTCCGCGGGATGGCGGCGTTGCATGCCCGCTTCGGCCGGTTGCGCTGGGGTCAGCTCGTTCTGAAGGCGGAGGAAAAGGCCCGTTTCGGTTTTCCCGCGTCGCGGGCGTTGGCGTCGGCCGCCCAGGAGTATGCGGGAACGACCGGTGCGCGCGAGCTGGGACCGTTCATTGCCGGCGGTCTGACGGTCGCCGAGGGGGCGACGGTCGTACAACCCGCGTTGGCCGAAACCTTGAGCGCCATTCGCGTGCGCGGTGGCGGCGATTTCTATTTCGGCGATGCCGCGCGCACGTTTGTTACCCGCGCCCAAGAAGCCGGCGGTCGTCTCACGGTCGACGACCTCAAGCAGTATTTGCCGGCCTGGCAACGCAGTGCGCGCACGGCGCTCGGCGATTTGAGTTTCTTCACGACGGCTGCCGGACCGGGCGGCGGCCCGCTCGCCGCCGCGATGTGGTCGATGCTTACCGACCAGCAGCGGTACACGCAAACGCCCGATGCTATGCGCTCCCATCTTGTTGCGGAGGCGGCAACACGCGCGTTGGGGGAGCGGGCGAGCAGCGCCGCTGAGACAACGTCTTTCCGCGCCGCGGCCCTGATGACGTCCTACGAGGCGAACCAACACACACCGGTGGAGGCGGGGGGGCAACCCGACCTTTCGCCGTGGATCGGGGCTGGCCGTGACGGCACGACGGGATTTGTCGTGCTCGATTCGGCGGGCTCGGCGGTCGCCTGTGTTCTGACCATGAACGCGCCGTTCGGTGACGGTCGGCTCGACGAGAAGCTCGGCGTCTTCTTCGCGCCCGCGGCACCGGTTGGCGCCGAGGGCTGGCTGCGGAGCGGGACCGACTTCATGGCCCCAGTACTGGTCGCCAATGCTGTGACTGGCGAGTTCGTCCTCGGTCTGACGGCGACCGGAGGGCCGGCGGCGCCGGTTGCTGCGGCCCGTACTGCGGCGCTGTCGATTCTGGAAACGCGCCGGCTGCGGGAATCGATCGATGCCGCCCGCGTCTTTGCGCTGCCCAACCCGGATGTCGCCGTCGTGGAGCGCGGTATGCCAACGGAGGCACTCGAGGCGTTGCGCAGTGCCGGGCACCGCGTCACCGAAGGCAGCGGCTTTGGCATCGTCAACGGGATCCTGTGCTATGGCGGCGCGACGCTGGATGCAACGTCGTGCGAATTCGTCGCGGACGGCCGCGGGCACGGCTTGGCCGACGGCGGAACGCAGTTCTAGCCGGGGCACGATGAAGATTTCGTCACGTGCCGACGTAGCGCCGTTCTATGCCATGGAGGTTCTAAAGGCTGCCAACGCCAAAGCCGCGCGCGGCGATTCGGTTCTACACCTTGAAGTAGGCGAACCTGGGCGCGGTGCGCCAGCCGCTGTCGTCGAAGCGGCGCACCGGGCGCTGGAAGCGGGTGGCCTTGGTTATACCGAAGCATTCGGTTTGCCGGATCTGCGCGCGCAGATCGCCCGCTATTACGCCCGGACCCATCGCGTTGACGTGCCGATCGAGCGGATTGCCGTCACCAGCGGCTCGTCGGGTGGGTTCGTCCTGTCGCTGCTTGCGGCCTTCGATGTGGGTGACCGCGTCGCCCTGGGGGTGCCGTGCTACCCGGCCTACCGCAACATGTTCAAAGCGCTGGGGATCGAACCGGTCTATTTGCGCACATCGATGGAAACGCGTTTCCAGCCGACCCCCGAGATGCTCGCCGCTGCAGGTCCGGTCGACGGATTGCTGATCGCCAGCCCAGCGAACCCGAGCGGCACCATGCTGCTGGGAGCGCCGATGCAGTCGCTCATCGACTATTGCAACGACAAGGGCGTGCGTCTGATTTCCGATGAGGTCTATCACGGCATCACCTACGAACGTCCCGCTGAAACAGTCCTGGGTCGGTCGGTCGGCGGGGTCGTCCTTAACGGATTTTCGAAATATTACGGGATGACCGGCTGGCGGCTCGGCTGGATGGTCATGCCCGAAGATCTGACGGCGCCGATCGAGCGCCTCGCCCAAAACCTCTTCATCAGTACGAATGCGATTTCGCAACGGGCGGCAATGGCCGCCTTCGATTGTGCCGATGAACTGGCGGCCAATGTCGACGTTTACCGGCGCAATCGCGATGTGTTGCTGAACGCGCTACCGCGTGGCGGCATTACCGAAATGGCGCCTGCCGACGGCGCCTTCTACATTTTTGCCAATGTCAGTCGGTTGACTAACGATAGCGCGGATTTTTGTGCCCGCCTGTTGGCGGAGACCGGCGTTGCCATCACCCCCGGCATCGATTTCGATACCGAGCAAGGTCACGCCTACATCAGGATCAGTTTCGCCGGTGAAACCGATACGATCCGCGACGCTGCGGATCGTATCGTCTCCTGGCTTAGCTGAGCGCGCGACTCCACCAACCCCGTTTCTTGGGCTTGTTGGGTTCGTCGACGGGTTCGCGTTGCGCCTCGATCGGTTCGGATGCCGCGGTGGCCTCCAGAGGCGCGGGTTCGGGCATCGTTTCGACAGCGGTTTCTTCGGTCGTCGCTTCCGGTGCGGGGGCCGTTGGGATCACCTCGTCCGAAGCGGTTGAAACAGGCTGGTTCGCATCCTGCTCAGGCGCCTCGGATTTCGCTTCGGCAGCCTCGGGTACGGCTTCGCCCGCATCCCCTTCTGTCGCCGCGTCAGTTCGCTCGTTCCGGCGACCGCGGCCGCGACCGCCGCGACGTCGGCGTGGCCGCGCACGTTTCTCGCCGTCGCCGTTTTCGCCGGCATCCTGGCTCTCCGCCTCGTCGCGGGGGGCGGGACTCTCGTCGGTGCCGTCCACGTCGGACTCCGTTGCCCTATCACCGTCGTTTGCGTCGTCCTGCGGGATTAAGTTGCCGTCCGCATCGCGCCGGCGACGACGACCGCCGCGGCGACCGCGCCGCCGGCGTTTGCGTGCCTGCCCGTCTTCGTCGGTGTCGGTGCGCGAACGGGTTTCCGTTACCGCTGCGTTGTCGTCCTCGTCCTCGTCCTCGATCGTTTCGTCGTCCTCCGCGTCCTCGGGGTCGTCCTCGATCGGGTCGGGTTGGGCGACCGGTTCGCGGCGGTCGCCGCCACGTTCGACGCGAAAGTCGGGAGCGATCAACGAATCGTCGGAGCGGACAAAAATAGTGAGGCCGTAGCGCCCTTCAATCGAGATGACCGATGTGCGCTTTTGATTGAGCAGGTAGAGCGCGACCAGCGTGGGAACGAAGATCGAGACTTCGGTCGATCGGCCGCGCAGGGCTTCGTCCTCAAGGGCGCGCATTGCGCGCATCGCGGCGCTCTCGACGGAATAGACAATGCCGCTGCCGCCGCAGGTGGGGCAGGGGTCGCTGCTCGACTCCAGTAAGCTGGGACGCAACCGCTGGCGCGACATTTCCAACAACCCGAAGTGACTGATGCGGCCGACCTGGATGCGGGCGCGATCGGACTTGAGGCAATCCTTGATCTTGCGTTCGACAGCGCGGTTGTTGCGGTTCTCCTCCATATCGATGAAGTCGATCACGATCAGACCCGCGAGGTCGCGGAGTCTCAGTTGCCGCGCCACTTCTTGGGCGGCCTCGATGTTCGTCTTGAGCGCTGTTTCTTCAATGTTGCGTTCCCGCGTCGAACGCCCGGAATTGACGTCGATCGCGACCAACGCCTCGGTCGAATTGATGATGATGTAGCCGCCGGATTTCAGCGTAACCCGTGTGCTCATCATCGAATCGAGTTGGGCTTCGACGTCGAACTTTCGGAAGAGTGGGACCGACTCCTTATAGGGCTGTACCCGTTTGGCATGGCTGGGCATCAGCATGCGCATG
This sequence comes from uncultured Alphaproteobacteria bacterium, assembly GCA_964350495.1. GTDB lineage: Bacteria > Pseudomonadota > Alphaproteobacteria > SHVP01 > SHVP01 > CALJDF01. The sequence continues at coordinate 54,304 of CAYGKG010000001.1, read as the reverse complement.
AATTTCTTGGCCGACTTATAGGCTTCGTCGCCTTCGACCAGAACTTCGTCGACATCTTTAGTATAGAGGTCGCGGATCGCCCGCTTGATCAGGTTTGCCTCTTCGTGGACCAATGCCGGAGCGATCGATTGCAGCGTCGTGTCGCGGACCTCGCTCCACAGCCGCGACAAATATTCGTAGTCGCGTTTGATCTCGGCCTTGCTCCGTTGGGCCCCGGCGGTGCGGACGATCAGCGCCATTTCTTTGGGGATGCTGATGTCGCCGACGATTCCCTTCAGCCGTTTGCGGTCGGGGGCATTGGTGATCTTGCGGCTGATGCCGCCGCCACGGGCTGTGTTGGGCATCAAGACGCAATAGCGTCCGGCCAGTGAAATATAGGTTGTCAGCGCCGCGCCCTTATTGCCGCGCTCTTCCTTCACGACTTGGACCAGCAGGATCTGACGCCGCTTGATCACTTCTTGAATTTTGTAGGAGCGTTGGAGTTGCCGCTGACGCTGGGATGGGCGTTCGTCCTCGAACTCGTCCCCGCCCATCGCTTCGGGCTTGGGTGCCTCGGGGGCTTCTTCCAACTCCTCGCCGTCCGAATCGGTGTCGGTGGCGACATCGGCGGTGTTCTCGGCGTCCGCCTCTTCTTCCGCGGCAGCTTCGGCGTCGGCTTCCGCCTCGGCTTCCGCTTCTGCTACGGCCTGTTCTTTGGCTTCAGCCGCCAAGAGAGCCTGCCGGTCGGCAACCGGGATTTGATAATAGTCGGGATGAATCTCGTTAAAGGAGAGAAAGCCGTGGCGGTTTCCGCCGTACTCAATGAACGCCGCCTGAAGCGACGGTTCGACGCGGGTGACCTTAGCGAGATAGATGTTGCCCTTTAGTTGGGCGCGGTTGGTGGCCTCAAAATCAAATTCGTCGAGTTGTTTTCCATTGACGACCACGACCCGGGTTTCCTCCGGGTGGATCGCTTCGATCAGCATTTTCGTTGCCATTAGGTGTTGTATTCCTTGCGGGCGCTGACGTGTGGAATCCAAGATTCCGCCGCCGCGAGCCCCGGTTGAGTGCCGGCGCCACGTCACCTGCCGCCGCGAGATGCAGCGCGCCCGTGTGATTCATGGTCAATTGTGCCGGCATGGGTTGAACTTTTCAGATGGTATCGTTGGCGCGGCAACCCCAGTGTCTTTCCGTGCGCGTATCGTATGCAGTGCGCTGACCGGGCCGCCGCGAGCGTTAGCCGTTGCGAAATAAACACACTTTAGTTACGGGAACAAACCTATTTTTGGGTTAATAGGTAAATCGCTCACGGGGTTGGCCGTTTGAATATCGCCGGGCGCAAGGGTTATATCTAGTATGAAAGTCACTATTGGGCGCTAAATGTACGACAAACTGCGGTATCTGATGGGGTGCGTGGCTGTTCTGGCAGTCCTGGGCATAAACGGTGCCCAAGCGGCCTCCGCCGTGGTCGGGGTGCGCGCCGGCGAGCAGGCCGAAGCGACCCGGTTTGTCATGGACCTTTCCGAATCGGTCGATTTCGAAGTCTTTCTGCTCGATAACCCCTATCGCGTCGTCGTTGATTTTCCCGTCCTGGAGTGGCGCGCACCGGAGACGCCGGATCTCAAGCGCGGGCTGATCGACGGTTTCAGGTTCGGTCTTTTCGATCGGTCAACGTCGCGCTTGGTGCTCGACGTCAATCGACCTGTCGAGGTCCGACGTACATTTCTCCTGCCGCCGAACGGCGCCTCTCCGTTTCGCTTCGTCATCGACTTGGCAGAGGTCCCCGCCGATCGTTTCGAGCGGGTGGCGGCGGTCCCGGCCCAGCCCGCGGGATCGATCCAACTCGTCAAGCCCGAGGAACGACCGGCTCGGCCCGGGCCCGCCAAGGACGGCCCGAAGGTCGTTATTCTCGACCCCGGTCACGGCGGAATCGATCCGGGTGCTATCGGCCGTCGCGGATCCCAGGAAAAAGCGCTCACGCTGGCGATTGCCAAGGAAACCCGACGGGCGCTGGAGGCGACCGGTCGCTACAAAGTCTATCTGACCCGCGAGGACGACATTTTCGTGCGGCTGCGTGACCGGGTTGCCTTCGCGCGCCAGCGTGACGCCGACCTATTCATTTCGCTCCACGCCGATTCTTTGGGCGATCGTTCGGTGCGTGGCGCCTCGGTCTACACGCTGTCGGAGAAAGCTTCCGATGCCGAAGCCGAGGCGCTGGCCCACCGCGAAAACAAGGCCGACTTGATCGCGGGCGTCGATCTTGAAAATGAACCTGGCGAGATCGCGACGATCCTGATCGATCTGGCCCGCCGCGAAACGATGAACCTATCCGCGACCTTTGCGACCTTGGTGCTGCCGGAGTTCGAGCGGGCCGGGAAGACGCTGCGACGCGGCCACCGCTTTGCCGGATTCGCGGTCCTCAAGGCACCCGACGTGCCGTCGGTCTTGATCGAGCTGGGGTATTTGTCCAATCCGGCGGACGAGCGCCAGTTAGCCGACCGGGAGTTTCAGAAAAAATTGGGAATCTCGATCCAAAAGGCCGTCGATAGCTACTTCGCGGACCTTTCACGATGATTCGAACCCGAATGGCCGAATTTCGCCTCAATTGGGCGTATACTTCGAGCCGTCGGGGAAGGAGCCCGTGAGCGCGGCATGATGAAGTTTCTAGGGTTCGTTTTTGGCGCCGTATTTCTGCTGGGCGTTGCCGGTGCGGGCGGGGGCTTGTTTGTCCTCTACCATTATGGCCGCGACCTGCCGGATTTCGACCAACTCGCGACCTACCAGCCACCGGTCATGACGCGGGTGCACACGGCCGACGGCAGCCTGCTAACCGAATACGCCATCGAAAAACGTGTTTTCGTGCCGGTTGCCGCCATGCCACGTCAACTGATCGAAGCGTTTCTGGCGGCCGAGGACGATACCTTTTTCGAACATCCCGGCGTTGACGCCCGCAGCGTTGTCGGTGCCGCCATCACCAACGTGATGAACTATGGCGGCGACCGCCGCCCAGTCGGGGCATCGACGATCACCCAGCAGGTCGCGAAGAATTTCCTGCTCACTAACGAGGTTTCGATCGACCGCAAGGTCAAGGAAGCCATCTTGGCGTTTCGCATCGAGCGGGCGCTATCGAAGGAACGCATTCTCGAGCTCTACCTCAACGAAATATATCTCGGCCAAGGCTCCTACGGCGTCGCCGCCGCCGCGCTGAACTATTTCGACAAGTCCCTCGACAATCTCAGCCTACAGGAAATGGCCTATCTCGCGGCCTTGCCCAAGGCGCCCAACAACTATCACCCGATCCGCCGCGCCGATGCGGCGAGGGACCGCCGCGACTGGGTTCTTGGTCGGATGGCCGCTGTCGGATTCATCGCAGAGTCCGAAGCGACGCTCGCTGCCCAAACGGCCCTGATCGTCACGCAGGCACGGGGCGAGGAGTTCGTCGATGCCGCCTATTTTACGGAAGAGGTCCGGCGGCAGCTCTACGATGCCTACGGCGAGAAGGGACTCTACGAGGGCGGGCTGTCTGTGCGCACGACCCTCGAACCGCGCCTCCAGGCGATCGCCCGCGCCAGCCTGCGTCAGGGACTCGAGGCCTATGACAGGCGCCACGGTTGGCGTGGCCCGGTCGCAAAAGTTTCTGTCGAGCGTTGGGAGGCGGCGTTGGGGGCGGTCGAGCCACCGAAGGGCGTCCGCCAGTGGCAGCTCGCCGCGGTTCTCGCGGTCGAGGATGTGGGCGCTCAAATAGGCTTGCCCGGGGGCGGGCGCGGCTTTGTTCCGTTCGACGAACTCAAGTGGGCGCGGGCGCACCGCGAGGATCAGCGCGTCGGTCCCACGGTGAAACGGACGGCGGACGTGCTGTCGGTCGGCGATGTCGTGCTGGTCGACCGTTTGGAGACGGACAGCGGCCCGGTATACGGCTTGCGTCAGGTGCCCAACCTCCAGGGCGCGCTGGTCGCGATGGACCCCCATACCGGGCGCGTTCTGGCGATGGTCGGCGGCTACGACCACAGCCTCAGTCAATTCAATCGGGCGACCCAGGCGATGCGCCAGCCGGGTTCGGCGTTCAAGCCCTTTGTCTATGCCGCGGCCTTGGAGCATGGCTTTACCCCCGTGAGTCGCGTCCTCGATGCGCCATTCGTAATCGATCAGGGCGCCGGCCTCGGGCGTTGGAAGCCCGCGAACTACACCAACCGGTTTTATGGCCCCTCGACTCTGCGCCTCGGTATCGAGAAATCCCGAAACCTGATGACCGTGCGCTTGGCCCAGTTCATCGGCATGGACGTCGTCTCGGACTATGCGGAACGTTTCGGTATTGTCGACGAGTTGCCGCAGTTCCTGTCGATGTCCCTGGGGGCCGGTGAAACGACCCTCATGCGATTGACCACCGCCTACGCCATGCTGGTCAATGGCGGCAAGAAGGTATCGCCGACGCTGATCGACCGAGTTCAGGACCGCCGCGGCCGGACGATCCTCAAACACGACACTCGGGTGTGCGACGTTTGTTTGGCGCAGCGCTGGGACAACCAGGCGGAACCGGTCCTCAGCGACGACCGGCTGAACGTGATTCGCCCCGAAACCGCTTACCAGATGGTGTCGATGTTGGAAGGCGTGGTCGAGCGCGGGACAGGCGTCGCCATCCGTCGTCTCGGGATGCACCTCGCCGGGAAGACCGGGACCACCAACGACAATATCGACGCCTGGTTCCTCGGTTTTTCGCCGGACTTGGTTGTCGGTGTGTTCACCGGATTCGATGAGCCGCAGTCGCTCGGCGCGACGGAGCAGGGGGCCAGCGTGGCCGTGCCGATCTTCCGCGATTTCATGGAGCAGGCGTTGGCTGGGCAAAACGATATTCCGTTCCGCATCCCCAGCGGCGTTCGCCTTGTGCGCATCGATGCCGAATCTGGCGCGCTCGCCAACGATCGCAGCGAAGAGGTGATTCTCGAGGCCTTCCGTCCTGGAAGCGAGCCGACGGCCGCTGAATCGGCGGTTCTCGATACGCGGTTTGGAACCGTCGCACCAAACCGCGCCTCGACCGGTTCCGGCGTCGGCGGTCTTTACTGAGCGTGCGCGGTCCGTTACCACACGGACCGACGACAAACACAGCGGACGGTCATGCGCGCCGAATTTGAAAAACTCCAAAGCGACATTGAGCAAGCCGTCGGGTTGCTGAGGAGGCATCTTTGACTACGACAATGCCCTGGTCCGGCTCGCGGAACTAAACCGCCTTTCGGAAGACCCGAAGCTTTGGGAAGACTCGGACGCGGCGAAGAAAGTGATGCGCGAGCGGACCCAGCTCGATACGGCCATCGGTCGCTACCAAGCTCTGGAAACCGAGTTCAAGGACACCGTCGAGCTCATCGAACTTGGCGAGGCCGAGGGCGACGACGCTATTGTCGATGAAGCCGGGGCGGCGTTGGCGGCGTTAGGCACGCGCGCGGCCAAGCTGGAAATCGAAACGCTGCTATCGGGCGAAGCCGATGCCAACAACTGCTTCTTGGAGGTGCACGCCGGCGCGGGCGGGACGGAGTCGCAGGACTGGGCGCAGATGCTTTTGCGGATGTATCTGCGCTGGATCGAGACCACCGGCTACAAGGTCGAATGGATCGAAGAAAGTCCGGGCGAAGAAGCTGGTATCAAGTCTGCAACGGTTCGGGTTATCGGCGTCAACGCCTACGGCTGGCTCAAGACCGAAACCGGCGTGCACAGGCTAGTTCGTATTTCGCCGTTCGATGCCTCGGCGCGCCGGCATACCAGCTTTGCCAGCGTCGGCGTCTATCCCGAGATCGACGAGGAAATCGACATCGTCATCGAAGATAAGGATTTGCGCGTCGATACCTACCGCGCTTCAGGCGCCGGCGGGCAACACGTCAACCGGACGGACAGCGCCGTGCGGCTGACCCATATTCCCACCGGCATTGTGGTTCAGTGTCAGAACGACCGCTCGCAACACAAGAATCGATCGGCGGCGATGAAGATGTTGAAGTCGCGCCTCTACGAGGTCGAAATCGAGAAGCGCGAGGCGGAGAAGCAGGCGCTACACGATTCGAAGACCGATATCGGTTGGGGGCACCAGATCCGCTCCTACGTGCTGCACCCCTACCAGATGGTCAAAGACCTTCGCACCGGCATCGAGAAGGGCAATGCCGCCGGCGTGCTCGACGGCGACCTCGACGACTTCATGGCGGCGGCGCTCTCGGCGCGCGTCGGTCAAGCCTGACCCGCTCGCGGCCCAAACAGGCAAACGCCGCCCAAATGGGACGGCGCCGCTATAGAAGATACGCGCTGACGGAGGTTAGGCCGGTGCCGCCGCGGTTACGGCGCCGGAGCCCATTTCCCGCTTCGCCTGCGGGACCGACTTGATGCGTGCCTCTGGCATTTCGGTCGGTTTGTCGGTGCGCTTGCAGTGACCTTCGACGAAAGCGCCTGAATCGATCGAGAGCAACTCATGCCAGATGTCGCCGACAACATGGGCGCTCTTGGCGAGCTGCACCTTGCGGGCGCGGATGCGGCCGTTGACCCGACCGCGGACCACGACGTCGTCAGCGACGATCTCACCGTTGATCGTCGCCTTTTCGCCAATGGTCAGGGCGTTCGCTGAAACATCGCCATCGACCGTGCCGTCAATCTGCACTTCGCCTTGCGAGCGCAGGTTGCCGACGATCTGCAGGTTGGCGCTAATTAAGGACGGCGGCGCGTCCTTGAGGCTGCCTGGTGCTTCTGGCAATGGACTGGTTCCACGTTCAGTTCTTGAAAACATACTTCCCTGCCTTCAAAAAGCGTGCCGGATCATACGCTTTACCGTCAAATCTTATCTCGTAATGAAGATGGGTGCCAGTGCTTCGCCCAGTACTGCCCATCCGCCCGATGTGGGTCCGGAAGTCGACTTCGTCGCCCTTTTTGACCAAAACCTTGGCCAAATGCCCGTAACGCGTGCGTAGACCCATGCCGTGGTCGATTTCGACCATATTCCCAAAAGCGCCGTTGCGCCCTGCCACAACCACGACCCCGGGGGCCGTGGCAAACACCAGTTGGCGCGGCGGGCCGGCCAAATCGACGCCCGCGTGAAACGCGATCCGCTTGGTGAAGGGGTCGGGACGGCGTCCGAACTCGCTGGAAATGTAAAAATTATCTGCCGGCGGCGCGAGCGGCAGGACCCGCAGGACGCTCTGAAGCGCTTCCCATCGCTGGAGGTTGTCCTCTAGTCCGGCGACCGAAGAATCGAATATCGCACCGTCTTCGAGCCGGGCGTTGGTCACCAACGTCCCGTCCTCCGCACTGTCCGGCTCGATCACCGGTCCGCCCATCGCGCCGCTAAGGATGCCGGTCTTTTCGAATAGGGCGTCGGGGGTGAGGCCGGTCATGGCGATGGTATCTTCGAGAATCGAGATGTCGTCGGTGGTTCGCGCCGCAATCCGTTCGACAAACCGTTGTTGTTCCTCGCGAATGTCGTTTAGGCGCGAGTTGATCGCCTCAAGGTTGCCGTTCAAATCGGCATTAGACTTGATCAGCGTGTCCCGTTCTGCGCTCAACGATGCGACCCTGTTACGCGTGGCGGCCAAGTTCTGTTCCAGATTTGACCGTTGATCCAACGTGGTGCGCAGCTCGCCCTGGAGGATGCCGATTTGGTCGGACAAGACGTTCCGCTCGCCTTGAAGTTGGTGGCGCAACGCTGCTGCCTCCTTCGAGGCTTCAAGATGATCGTCGGAGACCGACGTCAGGCGCTCGGAGATCGCATTGAGGCGCTGCTCTAGGGCGTCCTTTTGCGAGACCAGCGCGATCAGTTGGTTATGCTTGGCGTCGAGATCGCGCGCTGTCGTCAGAAAGCGCAACTGGGTGTTCCGGAGCTCGCCCTCCAACGCCTGGTAGGCGCTGTGCGCGACACGCAGTCGTTCGTTCTTCGAAGCGATGATGTCGTTTTGGAAAACGTACTGGAACGTCGAGAAGGCGAACCATGCAAAGACCAGAAAAACAAGCGATGCCAACCCAACCTGAAGAGGTCCGGTGAAGGTGACGAATCGCACTTCGCCACGCGTCCTCACGTACACTTGCCGTTCGGGAAAAAGACGCTCGTAGACCCGCGTAAGGGTCCCTTGGCCCTCGTTCGCCATCGTTCCTCCCAGCCCTGTTCACTAGGGATATCGATTCCAAACCGCCCGGGCAAGCTGGATTCGCCCGACTAGAGATGAATCGGACGATTGTGATCCGGATTCCTAAATGGGCCCGCGGAACCTCGCGGATCGGCGTCCCCGGCTAGGCAAGGTTTTCCCCCCAAATTCAGGTGTAGAGCGATCCGAAAGATCTCATGCCTGCGTGGGCGGGCGGACGGTCTGGGCGAGCGTCAGAGCGCTTTGACGGCCTCCAGAACGTCCTCGACGTGGCCTGGAACCCGCACCTTGCGCCATACCTTCGCGACCTTGCCTTTCTCGTCGATCAGGAAGGTCGAGCGCTCGATCCCCATATAGGATTTGCCGTAATTCATCTTCTTGGCCCACACGCCATAGTCCTCGCATAGGCTGCCGTCTTCGTCGCTGACGAGCGGGATTTTCAAGTCGTACTTGTCGCGGAACTTGCCGTGCTTTTCGGCAGTGTCCTTGGAGGCGCCGATGACGACAGCGCCGGCGCGCTTGAACGTCGCCAACGCCTCGGTGAAGCCGATCGCTTCCTTGGTGCAGCCCGGCGTGTCGTCCTTGGGATAGAAGTACAGGACGACCTTCTTGCCCTTGTAGTCGGAAAGCTTCACGTTCTTGCCGCTGTCGGACGGCAAGTCGAAGGCGGGTGCCTTGTCTCCCTCGTTGAGCGCCATTGTATTCTCCTCGGTTGCGGTCGGGCGGTTGGCTCGACGTTCTGGCACAATAGATTTTTGGCGACAAGCACCGCGGTGAGGCAGGTCATGGCAAGCATCGATCTATCGAAGTTTACGCTGGGATGGCGCCCCAACCAGTTTTTTGCCGCCCCAAAGGATTTCGTTGCAGCGGCCACGCCGCATGCGACCGTGCCGGACTACCCCGTCACGATCGATCGGCTCGAAGCCCTGTTCCGCGCTCTCGCGCTCGCGCAACCGCGTGTCAGCCTCGGGGGTGAGGATGCTGGCCGCCACCAACTCGACCTCGTCCAACGTTCGGCGTGGTTTAAGTTTCCCGACCCGATCACGGTGCAATTCGTCGAGCGGCCCGACGGGCATAGCAGCCTCGCGATCTACAGCCGTTCGACCTATGGCATCGGCGATATGGGCGTGAATAAGCGGCGGGTCACCGCGTGGCTTGCCGAACTTGGCCGTCGGGTTGCCGCGGCTTAGGGCGCCGGCAAGTCGCGTGGCGCCCCGATCATGGCGTCGAAGTGGGCGAGAACCATGCGCTGCCGCATCGTTAGTTCGGCCTTGAGAGTCGCCAAATCGGGCATATTGGAGACCCGCGCCAAGGCGCGCACGAGGCCGGCCGGGATGGTTTCGTCGGTCGGCGCGCCTTCGAGGCACAGCCGGAAAAGTCCCTCGATGTCCTGATAGAGCCGGGTCGTTTCCGCTAGGTCGCGGGCAGCTTCGGGATCGAGCGCACCGCGGGCGCTCAGTTCCTCGAAGACCGCCGCCGTTGGCAATCCAAGAACCGAGGGGATCGCCGCGCAAGTCGTGAGTTGAAGGCTCTGGGCGATGAACTCGATGTCGAGCAGTCCGCCGCGGACATACTTGAGACTCCACACGCCGGTCCCTGGAAATTCGCCCGCAAGCTTGGCCCGCATTGTCGCGATGTCGGTTAGCGTGGCGGCCGGATCGCGCGGATCGCGTAACAGCGTTGCAATCAACGGGTCGAGTTGCGCGCGCAGCCGCTCGGTCGCAAACACGACGCGGGCGCGCGTGAGTGCCATACGCTCCCAGGTCCAAGCTTCGGTCCGTTGGTAACTCTCGAAGCTATCGACATGGACGGCGATGGGCCCGGCGGAACCCGAAGGGCGCAGGCGCATGTCGATTTCGTACAGGCGGCCCTCGCCGGTCAGCGCGGTAATCGAACTGATAATCTGCTGCCCGAACCGGGCAAAGAACTGGCTGGTCGGGAGCGGCTTGGGGCCGTCGGATGTTTCAGTCCCGTCCGGATTGTCGTAGACAAAAACAAGGTCGAGATCGGAGCCGAACATCATTTCGCGGCTGCCGAGCTTGCCCATCGCGATCAGCGCCAGGCTGGCGCCGGGGACGGTCCCGTGGCGGCGGGCAAAGTCGTCGGCGACCTGGGGGATCAACGCGGCAATCGCGCCGTCGGCGATATCGCTGAGGATCGGCCCAGCCCGGTGGCCCGGAAGCAGGTTGCGGAGCACCTGGACGCCGGCCTGCAACCGGCGGTCCCGCGTCCAGCGACGGGCGATATCGAGCGCATCTTGATAATCGCTGGCGGCGGCGACGTGCGCGGTCGCTTCCGCCGCCAGTGTGGCCCCGTCGGGCATCGCATCAAGGAACCCTTCGCTCAAGACGCTGTCGAGAACCAGCGGGTCTCGGCTGAGGAACTCCGCCAACCGAGGCGCGCTGCCGACAATCTCGGCGAGGAGGTCAAGCAAACTCGGGTTGTTGTAGAAAAGCGAAAAGAGCTGAATGCCGGCCGGGAGCTTGGCAAGGAATTCGTCAAACCGCAGGAATGCCGCATCGGGGTTTGCCGTTGCCCCAAACGCGTTCAAGAGGCGGGGCGTGAGCGCCGTCAGCATTTCGCGCGCGCGGGTGCTGCGCGTGGCGCGGTAGCGCCCGTGGTGCCAACGACGAAAGGCTCCCGAGACGGTCTTGGCTTCGCGGAAACCCATCTCCGTCAGGGTCTCAAGCGTGTCGGGGTCGTCGTCGGTGCCGGTGAACACGAGGCTGCCCGATTCGCCGCCCAACGCCGGGGCGTCTTCGAATAGCGCTCCATAATGTTCGCGCACCCGGTGCATGTGGCCGAGAAGAGCCTCATCGAAACTCGCCCGGTCGGCGCAGCCGAGGAACGTCGCCACGTGATCGAGCCCCGCATCGTCGGTCGGCAGGGTTTGGGTTTGCTCGTCGGCGATCATTTGCAGGCGGTGTTCGAGGGTCCGCAGAAAGCCATAGGCCGCCACGAGGTCGTCCGCGGCTTTGCTGTCGATCCGGTGGGTGCGCTCCAGGGCGCGGAGCGCCGCGCAGGTATCGCTTTCGCGGAGCGCTGGCTCGCGGCCGCCGGCAATGAGTTGCTGGGTCTGGGCGAAGAATTCGATCTCGCGAATACCGCCGTGGCCGATCTTGATATTATGGCCGGGTACTTTGACCCGTGTGTGACCCCGACTTGAATCGATCTGCCGTTTGATCGAATGGATATCGGCGATCGCGGCATAGTCCAGGTGTTTGCGCCAGACAAAGGGCCGAATCGTGTCGAGAAAGGCGTAGCCGGTTGCCAGGTCGCCGCCCACCGGCCGCGCCTTGATCATCGCCGCGCGTTCCCAGTTCTGACCGACGCTCTCGTAGTAGGCCTCGGCTGCGCGAACCGACATGGCGACCGGCGTCGCCCCGGCGTCGGGTCGAAGCCGCAGATCGGTACGGTAGACGTAGCCGTCGGCGGTGCGTTCCTGGAGCAGTTGCACCAACCCCTGTGTCAGGCGCACGAACGCATCCTGCATGCTCTTCTTGCCCGTGTAGCGCGCGACCTCCGGGTCGAACAACGGGATAAGATCGATGTCGCTGGAGAAATTGAGCTCGTGCGCGCCCAGCTTGCCCATCGCGATGACGACATAGCCGCTCGCGTCCTCCGGGCAGGATGGATCGCGGAGGGCGAGGTCGCCGCGCGCACCGAACTCCGCCAGCAAAGCCGCCACGGCATGGCCGATGGCCGCTTCGGCGACGTCGCTCAGGGCCCGCGTGATTGCCGGGAGCGACCAAATCTCCGACATGTCGGCGACGGCGATCAACAACGAAGAGCGGACCTTCGCCGTCCGGAGGCTGCGCATCGTCTCGCTGCGCGGTGGCGGCGGCTGGCTGCCGTCATAGGCGAGAGAGCCCAGAATCTCCTGCAATTGCAGCGTCGGCGGCGTATGAAGTAGGCGCAAAAAGTAGGGCAGATCGCGTATAATGGACTGTGTCAGAAAGGGACTATTGCCGAAAATCGCATCTAGAAGCGCCGCGACGCGGGGCTCGCGCGCTGCCGCTATGGCGGTGTCACGGTGCGTCGGTAGGGTCGCCGCGGCGGCCAGAAACGACTCAACACCCCGTTCTGCCGCCGCGGGGTCGAAGGCGCGCGGCAAGCCCTTCAATTGGTCGATGAGCGGCGTGTCTGACATGGGCGGGACGTCTCGGACTGAAATGACAACTGTTGCCGATGAAGCAAAGCGCAATGCTGCTCGCAAGTAAAATCCTGATCCGTCTCTTCGCCGCGTTGTTCGCCGGCGCCGCGATTATCGTCTCGGCGGCGGCATGGCGGCTGTCGGAGGGCCCGGTGTCGGTCGGCTTCTTGACGCCCTATGTCAAGGAATCGCTGACCTTCGGCGGTTCCGATATCGATGTCGCGCTGTCCGACACGGTCTTGGCCTGGCGTGGTTTCGACCGGGGCCTCGACATTGTCGTGCTCGGCCTCGAGCTTCTGAATGCCGACGGCGAAACGGTTGCTGCGGTCCCGGAACTGGCGATCGGTCTGGACAGCAAGCGATTGGTGTCGGGCGACCTAGTTCCCGCAACGGTCGATGTCGTCGGCGCCAGCCTGAACTTGCGCCGGGCGGCAGACGGGACGATCGAAGTCGGCGTCGGCCAGGGCCGGCGCGATAGCGCGGCGGTCGTCGGATTTCTACGCGATCTAACGCTCGTGCCCGATGCCCGGCGGCCGAACGCGGCGTTGCGCCGTGTCAGCATCCTCGATGCCGCCGTCACGTTCGAAGACCTACGCAATCAGACAGTATGGAACGTGCCGCAAGCCGACTTGATCGTCCGCCGCGACACCAAAGGGCTTTCGGGCGACCTAATTTTCGATCTCGATCTCGAGGGTCAGCGCACCCATTTCGTTGCATCGGCATTGTTCGACTATATCTCGCGCGAAACTCATGTGACGGTCGATTTCAACGACCTCGATCCGCTGCGTCTGTCGAACAAAGACCCCACCCTCGGTGGACTTGCACGCTTGCAGCTTCCGCTCAATGGCCGCGTCGATTTTTCGGTAACCGAGCGGGGCCAACTGGATCGGATCGACTTCGATGTTGCGGGCGAGAACGGTGCGCTCGACCTCGCGCCGGTTTTTGACGCCCCCTCCATCGTATCCGCGATCGAGGCGCGCGGGACGATCGACTTGATCGGCCGTGCCCTCGTATTCGACGAGCTCGTGCTGTCGCGCCGCACGGCCCGTGCGGTCCTGGCCGGCCGCATCGCCGCGGAAGAGGGTGGCCCCCGCGTCGCGTTGAGTGGCCGGGTCGCGGGCTTCACCCCGCCCGACATCGACGAATACTGGCCGACAGCCTTCGCCGCTCCGGCCCATCGATGGTTCACCGCCAACATCAAGGCCGGGGTCGTCACCGAAGGGACGGTGCGCCTCAACGTCGGGCCTGAGCAATTGACGGGCGGCGCGTTGCCGGCCGAGGCGGTCGAAGCGCGGCTTGCAATCTCCGGCGTTACCGCACGCTATTTCGGCGCATTGCCGGCGATAACGGAGGGCGTCGGCGCGTTGCGGTTGACAGGCGACAACGTCGATCTCGAGATAACCAGCGGTCGATTGGGCACCTTGTTGCTGCAGGAAGGCTCGATCAAGCTGGCCGAATCCGCGTCGCGATCCTGGGACGCCAGTCTTGAGTTCGTCGCCAGCGGCGCGAACGACGAAGTCCTGCGGATCATCGATGCGGAACCGCTCAACCTGACCCGGCGGTTCGGGATGACGCCGAGCGGTGTGGCCGGGGTCTCCGCGACCCGCGTCCGGATGAGTTTTCCGGTTCGCCCCGACATTACGCTCGATCAAGTCCGTTTCGCCGCGGCATCGAATATCCGCGACGGCGCCCTCAAGGATGCGTTCGGCGATGCCGATCTGACCCAGGGAAACCTGACCTTGGAGGTTACGAAGGCCGGCATCCAGGCCGATGGAACCGTGGCGATCGATGGCGTTCCGCTCGGGGTCGTTTGGCGTGAAACGTTCAAACCCGAGGACGGCGCAACGACCTCGCTTCACCTCAGCGGTAGGCTCGACGATGCTGCTCGCAAGACGCTTGGTTTTCCCACCGGGGATCTCGTGGTGGGCGAAGTCGGCGCGGAAATCGACATCCGGTCTGCCGGGCGCACACTGCTGGCGGCCGGCGTCGACCTCGACCTCACGCCGGCACTGGTCGATCTCAACGTTCTGCGCATCGCCAAACTGCCGGGAAAGGAAGCCCGCGCCTATTTCCTAGTGCGTCCGTTGGACGACGGTGGCACGCGAATCGAACAGGCTTCGTTCGACGCCGACGTGTTGACCGCAGAGGGGATCGTCGAGCTCGGGCCCGATCGGGCGTTGCGCCGGATCGACTTGAACCGCCTTGCCTTCGGCCGTACCGAGGTCGCGGCCTCGATCCGGCCGCGCGCGCCCAACGGCTTCATCGTGGCGGTAAACGGCCCGAGGATCGACGCCGGACCGTTCTTCGATGCGTTCTTCGATCAAACCACCGGAGAGGTGCCGCCGCTCAACGTTTCGATCAACACCAACGAAATGATCCTGAGCGAGCGTCGGTCGTTTTTCGATGTGACGGGTGAGTTCAACTATGTCGACAAGCTTGAATCGCTGCGCGCCGCGGGGTCGATCAACAACGAAGCACCGTTGTCGGTCACGCTCGTCACGACGCCTGAGGGACCGCGGCGCCTAACGATTGCCGGCGCCAATGCCGGTGCGCTCGCGCGCACCACGGGGCTCTTCGACGATGCCTCGGGTGGCGCGCTCCTGGTATCGGCGTCGCTGCGCGATAGCGATCGTGGGCCCGTCATCGACGGCCGGATGGAAATCACCGACCTGCAGGTCAAGAGCGCCAGCGCCTTTGCCCGCGTCCTCACCCTTGCCTCGTTGACCGGCTTGCTCGAAGTCTTGAACGGGGAGGGTCTGCGCTTCGCCCGTGCCGACGTGCCGTTCCGCTTTCACGACGGCATGCTCGAAGTGATCGATGCGCGGGCCTTCGGACCGTCGCTTGGGATTACCCTGGACGGCGAAATCAACGGCGATGCCGACGAGATTTCCATGTTCGGCACGCTGATCCCGGCCTACACCATCAATTCGGTGCTTGGCGAAATCCCTCTGATCGGCACCTTGCTGGTTGGACGGCAGGGCGAGGGGGTCTTTGCGTTGACCTATGGCATCAGCGGACCGGTGGAACGACCGGTTATAACCGTCAATCCTCTTTCGGCGCTGGCGCCCGGTTTTCTGCGAAACTTCTTCGCAATTTTCACCGGCGACGGTCGGCCCGATCCCGACGATCCGGAAAACCCGTTCTTGTCCGATCAACCCGGCTAACTAAACCGCGCGGACCAAGGCGTGCCGTTTTTTGCCCGCCGACAGCTTGATGGTTCCGTCCGGGCCGATATCTGCGACGGTCACGGGTTGCACGTCCTCAGCGATGGCCACGTCGTTGACCCGGCCGCCGCCGCCTTTGATCAAGCGTCTGGCGTCGCCGCCCGAGGACGCCAAACCGCTGCGACGCAACAGCTCGAACGCCGGAATGCCGGTCTCAAGTTCGCCGAGCGGTATCTCGATAGTCGGCAGCGCGGCGCCGGTCTTTCCTTGCTCGAAGGTCTTGCGCGCGGTTTCGGCGGCGTCCTCGGCGGCAGCGCGGCCGTGGCACATCGCAGTCGCCTCGGTCGCCAGTATCTTTTTCGCTTCATTGATCCCGGCGCCGTCGAGAGCCTCGAGATCGCCAATCGTGTCGTCCGGTAGATCCGTAAAAAGTCTCAGAAAGCGACCGACGTCGGCATCCTCTGTGTTACGCCAGAACTGCCAGTAGTCGTAGGGCGACAGCATATCCTCCGACAGCCATACCGCGCCCTGGGCGGTCTTGCCCATTTTCGCGCCCGATGCCGTGGTCAACAGGTCAGACGTCAATCCGAATACCGTCGCACCGTCGACGCGCCGGCATAGCTCGACGCCGTTCAGGATATTGCCCCACTGGTCCGACCCCCCCATTTGCAGCGTGCAGCCGAACCGCCGGTTGAGTTCGAGGAAGTCGTAAGCCTGCAAGATCATGTAGTTGAACTCGATGAACGACAGCGGGCTTTCGCGTTCGAGCCGTGCCTTCACCGATTCGAACGTCAGCATCCGGTTGATCGTGAAGTGCCGCCCGATCTCGCGTAGAAAGGGGATGTATTCCAGTTGATCGAGCCAATCGGCATTGTTGACCAAAAGGGCGTCCGTCGGTCCGTCGCCAAAGGTCAGAAAACGGCCCAGCAACCCCTTGATACGCTCGACATTGGCGTCGATTTCGTCGGCGGTCCGGATCTGGCGCATTTCGTCCTTGCCGGATGGGTCGCCGATTTTGGTCGTACCGCCGCCCACCAGCGCGATCGGCTTCTGCCCGGTCCGCTGCATGATCCGCAACTTTAGAATCTGCATCAGGTTGCCGACATGCAGGCTGGGCGCCGTGGCGTCGAACCCGATGTACCCCACAACACCCCCATCGACAGCGGCCGCGTCGAGGGTCTCGAAATCCGTCGCGTCGTGAAAATCGCCGCGGCGCATCATCGTGCGCATGAAGTCTGATTGGGCCGTGGGCATAGGGTACTGGGGCTGGCGGATGGAGCCGCTGTGTAGCATGTTCGCCGTGAGGCTTACAACGAAACGCGGCAACGGATGG
>CAYGKG010000001.1:0-37470 GCA_964350495.1 uncultured Alphaproteobacteria bacterium | reverse complement strand
GCCGCTGTGTAGCATGTTCGCCGTGAGGCTTACAACGAAACGCGGCAACGGATGGAGCCGCTGTGTAGCATGTTCGCCGTGAGGCTTACAACGAAACGCGGCAACGGATGGCCAAGCAGGTTTACACGGCAATCGGCTTGATGAGTGGGACGTCGCTGGACGGCGTCGATGCCGCCCTCATTCGCACCGACGGCGAGTCCGTCGTCGAGACCGGGCCGTGGGTGTCGATGCCCTATTCGCCGTTGTTGCGCGCGGCGCTGCGGGGTCTTCTCGGGGCCGAGCGGCACGACGACTCGAGCCGCACGGTCGAGCAGGCGATCACCGAGCAGCACGCAGCCGCCATCAATGTATTACTTAATGAAAACTCTATAAGTATCTCAGAGATAGATATTATTGGATTTCACGGTCATACCGTAACGCACCGTCCGGAGCGCCGATTTACCTGGCAATTGGGCGATCCGGAGTCCCTCGCGTCAACGCTGAACTGCGCCGTCGTCGCCGATTTCCGCCAGGCCGACGTGGCTGCCGGCGGGCAGGGCGCGCCGTTGGTGCCGCTTTATCACCGCGCTTTGGCGGCGGACCTCGATGGGCCGCTCGGCGTCCTTAACATTGGCGGTGTGGCCAATGTGACCTGGCTTGGACCGGACGCCACCCTGGCTTTCGACACCGGTCCCGGTAACGCCTTGATCGACGATTGGATTGCCCGCCACGATCGCGGTACCTACGACGTTGGCGGCGCGATTGCCGGCGCCGGCTTGGCCGATCCGTTCATCTTGGAAAAATTGGTCGCCTTGCCCTACTTCCAGCGCCCGCCGCCGAAGTCGCTCGACCGCCAGGACTTCGACCTCGAGTCCCTTGGCGACCTCAATCTCGAAGACGGCGCGGCGACCCTAACGGCGCTGACGGTCGCAGGGGTGATGGCGGCGCGCGACCATTTTCCGGGGCCGGTGGTTCGCTGGCTGGTGACCGGTGGCGGTCGCCACAACACCTACATGATGCGCCTGTTGGCGGGCGGTCTCGCCGCCCCAGTGGCCCCGGTCGAGGCGGTCGGTTGGCAGGGCGATGCCCTGGAAGCCCAGGCGTTCGGCTATCTGGCAGTTCGCGTGTTGCGCGGCCTGCCGATCAGCCTGCCGACCACCACTGGCGTCCCCGAAGCAATGCCGGGCGGACGCGTGGTTTATCCGGCCTGAACGAGGGGCCGACTAGCCGGGGCCGGCCTTAAGCTTGGGGTTCCGCAGCGGGTTCCGGCGCGAGGGCTTTGTCGAGATAGCTGTCGACCGCCGTGCGCAATTGATCGATCCGATCGGTGAAGAAGTGATCGGCGCCGCTGACGATCTGGTAGTCCACCGTGATGTTCTTTTGCGACTGGAGTTTTTCGGCGAGCTTCTGCGCATCTTCGACTGGAACGTGCTGGTCGTCGCCACCGTGGATGATGATGCCGGAGGCCGGGCAGGGCGCCAGGAAGGAAAAATCGAACAGGCTTGACGGGGGCGAGACGGAAATAAAACCGTCGATCTCGGGCCGCCGCATCAACAGTTGCATGCCGATCCACGCTCCGAACGAGAAACCGCCCACCCAACAGGTTCTGGCATTGGCGTTAAAGGTCTGCAGCCAGTCCAACGCCGACGCGGCATCCGAGAGCTCCCCGGCGCCATGATCGAATTCGCCCTGGCTGCGGCCTACCCCGCGAAAATTGAACCGCAGCACGGCAAAGCCGCGGTCCGCGAAGGCGTGGTACAGCGTGTAGACAACCTTATTGTTCATCGTCCCGCCGTGTTGCGGGTGCGGATGAAGAATCAAGGCAATCGGGGCGTTTTTGGTTTTTCCCGCGAGATAGCGGCCCTCTAGGCGGCCTTCGGGTCCGTTAAAGTTTACTTCCGGCATGACGCTCCAGGTCGGTCAAATACCCGACAAAATCAGTCGCCCATTTAGCGACAGGTTCTATAGTTCGTTGGCCCTAAACTTGATTCGCTAGGTCGGGTACCCTATATGCCCAAGAGCCCGATTTGGTAGAGGCAAGAAGGCGCGGGACTATAGCATGAGCCAAACCTCCACATTCAAGACCTTAGGCCGCGACTTGCGTGCCGTGGTCGACCGCGACCCGGCGGCGCGCTCCCGCTTCGAAGTCCTCGTTCTCTATCCTGGGTTCCACGCGGTGCTGTTCCACCGCTTGGCCCACGGGCTTTGGCGGTGGCGCCTCAAGTTCCTAGCGCGGATGGTTTCGGTCTTTTCGCGCTTTATGACCGGCATCGAAATCCACCCGGGTGCGACGATCGGGCCGGGATTCTTCATCGACCACGGGCTCGGTGTTGTGATTGGCGAGACCACCGAAATCGGCTCGAACGTTACGCTTTATCAAGGGGTTACGCTGGGCGGCACCTCGCTCGAATCGGGCAAACGCCACCCCACCTTGGGCAACGACGTGATTGTCGGGGCCGGCGCCAAAGTCCTCGGGCCGATCAGTTTGGGCGACTGTGCGCGTGTCGGCTCGAACGCGGTCGTGGTCAAGGACGTGGCCGCCAATACCACGGTGGTCGGCATTCCGGCCAAGCCCGTCGCGGACCGCGCCGCCGCAACTCGTCCCTCGGCCTTTGTCGCCTATGGCACGGCGCGCGATGCCGATCCGGCGGGCCACGCGGTGGCGGGGATGCTCGAACAGATCCAGTTGCTCCAGGCGCGTTTGGCCGATCTCGAGAAGCAGGTCGGGGCCGGCGGTCCGCTCGCGACGCCGTGGTCGGAAGCCCGCGCCTCGGGCGGCGGGGCCAGAACCGATGAGGGCGAACCATGAAACTCAGCACGAAGGGCCGCTACGCGGTGATGGCCTTGGTTGATCTCGCGGCCAACGGCGGCCGACGCCCGGTCTCGCTGGCGGATATCGCCGAGCGACAGAACATTTCCCTATCTTATCTTGAGCAACTTTTCGGACGGCTTCGGCGCGGCGGCTTGGTCAAAAGCGTGCGCGGACCCGGCGGCGGCTATTTGCTCCAACGCGGCCCAGCCAACACGCGCATCGCCGATGTCGTCCTCGCCGTCGATGAAAACCTGCGCGCGACCCGCTGCACCCCGGGCTCTCCCGTCGGGTGCGCCAAGGACAGCAGCCGGTGTTTGACCCACGACCTGTGGGAGGAACTTGGCAACCACATCTATATGTTCCTCAGCGCGGTGACGATCCAGGACGTGTTGGACCGTCGGGTGCTCAGCGCGGCGCGCAACCGGGACGTGGGGGTCGAAGCGGCACCGGTAGACCTGGTGCCCCGCGAACCCGCTGCACTCTAGGTCAGGGGCCCGTCACGCGATGGCGGCGTCACGCGTCTATCTGGATCACAACGCGACGACACCGGTATGCGCTGCCGCACGTGCCGCGGTTGCCGAGTCACTCGACCGTGTTGGCAACCCGTCGTCCGTCCATCGCGCCGGCGCCGCGGCCCGGCAGATCGTCGAGCAAGCGCGCGACCGCGTTGCCGCATTGGTCGCGGCGCGATCGGACGAGGTCGTCTTCACCAGCGGAGGAACGGAAGCCAATCACCTCGCGCTGCTCGGCGTCGGGCGGCACCTCGTTGTCGCCGCCAGCGAACACGATTCCGTCCTCGCCCCCGCCCGACGCGCGCCGCACGGCGTGACCGTCGTCCCGGTGAACGGCGCCGGGCTGATCGATCTCGATGCCCTGGGCCGTGCGCTCGATGCCCATGAGGGCGTCTTGGTGTCGTTGATGCTTGCCAACAATGAAACCGGCGTGTGTCAACCGGTCGGCGATGCCGCCGCGCTAGCGCATTCGAAGGGCGCGCTGGTGCATTGCGATGCCGTTCAGGGGCCCGGCAAGGTAGCGATCGACGTCGCGGCGCTTGGCGCCGACTTGGTCAGCCTGTCGGCGCACAAATTCGGCGGACCGATGGGTGTCGGCGCCTTGATCGTTCGCAAGGGCGTCAACCTCGCCGCTCTTCAAACCGGGGGCGGGCAGGAGAGCTATCGCCGCGCCGGCACGCAAAATGTACCGGGCATCGCGGGATTTGGCGCCGCCGCGGCCGTCTTGAACGAGACAACCCCGGACGTCGAGCGCCTTCGAACCCTGCGCGATCGGCTTGAGGCCGCCTGTCAGGCGATGGGCGCGACGGTCATGGGGGCCGCCGCACCGCGTCTGCCCAACACAAGCTGTTTGACAATGCCCCGTGTTTCCAGCGAAACCCAGGTTATGGCGTTCGACCTCGACGGCATTGCGGTAAGCGCGGGCGCAGCCTGTTCATCGGGCAAGGTCGGTCCATCCCATGTTCTGGCGGCGATGGGCGTCGCGCCGGATGCGGCGGGCACCGCCATTCGCGTTAGTATCGGCCCCGCGACGCACGACGCCGATATCGATCGGTTCATCGACTCCTGGGCCGCGCTATATCGGCGCAAGCAGCAAGGGGAGGCGGTGCGCCGCGCATCATGAACGAACGCCGGCCCATTTATCTCGATCATCAGGCGACCACGCCGCTCGATCCGCGGGCGTACGACGCCATGCGCCCCTATCTTGAGGAACGCTTCGGCAATCCGCATTCGGTGCATCACGCCTACGGTCGCGAGGCCGAAGGTGCGGTCGAGGCCGCACGGGCCCAGGTCGCCCATCTGATCGCCGCCGATCCGCGCGAAATCGTTTTCACCTCGGGTGCAACCGAATCGAACAATCTGGCGATCAAGGGTGCGGCGCGGTTCATCGGCAACAAACGCCGCCATATCGTCACCGTCGCGACAGAGCACAAATGTGTTTTGGAATCGGCCCATGCGTTGGTGCGCGACGGTTTCACCGTGACGATTCTACCCGTCCTCTCATCCGGCTTGGTCGACCTCGCGGCTCTCGACGCAGCGATCACCGACGACACGGCGCTGGTGTCGGTGATGGGCGTGAACAACGAAATCGGCGTGATCCAACCCTTGGCCGAGATCGGTGCCCGCTGCCGCGCCCGCGGCGTTCTGTTCCATACCGATTGCGCGCAGGCTGCGGGGAAGATCGCGCTCGACGTCGAGGCGATGGACATCGACCTCATGAGCCTGTCCTCCCACAAATTGTATGGCCCAAAGGGCATCGGCGCGCTCTATGTGCGCCGGCGACCGCGTGTCCGGCTCGACCCGTTGTTTTCGGGTGGCGGTCAGGAGCGCGGGCTTCGGTCGGGAACGCTGCCGGCGTTTCTGTGCGTCGGTTTCGGTGCTGCCTGCGCGATCGCCGAAACCGATGTGGATGACGAACGCAATCGTCTTGCGGCTTTGGCCGAACGGCTTATCCGGCACCTTCTATCGCTCCCCGGGGTCTCCCTGAACGGCGATCCGGACCGGCGGTGGCCGGGCAACCTCAACGTTGCTTTTTCCGGGATCGATGCCGAAGCGCTCTTGGACTCCGTGGCCGACGACCTCGCTGCGTCGACCGGTTCGGCGTGCAGCTCCGCGGCGGTGGAACCGTCGTATGTCCTGCGCGCCCTCGGCCTCGCCGACGCCGACGCGGCCGGTTCGATCCGGTTCGGTTTGGGCCGGTGGACCACCGCCGAGGAGATTGATGCCGCGGGCGCACGGTTGGTAGCGGCCGTGCGGGATTTGCGTGGCCGCGACCAAGTGTCGGCGGCCTGAGTTGGTTCGCCTGACCTTCGTCATGCCGGATGGGGACCGCCGCGATTGCGCCGGAACGGCGGGCGAGACCGTTTTGACCGTTGCCCAACGCAACGGCATTGCCGAATTGGAGGGTGCCTGCGAGGGTGCAATGGCCTGTTCGACCTGCCACGTCATCGTCGCCGAGGACGACTACGGACGGTTGCCCGAACCGACCCAGGAGGAGGACGATATGCTCGACTTCGCCTACGGCCTGGCGCTGACCTCGCGCCTCGGGTGCCAAATCGTCTTGACCGAAGCGCTCGACGGTATCGTTCTCAAGGTGCCGAGCGAACGCTACAACGCGCTGCTCGACTAATGCCGGTCAGCCCGGATTTCCACAACTTCGTTCTCGATCAATTATCGGGGCTGGTGCCGAACGAAAAGCGGATGTTCGGCGGCATCGGTTTGTTCGTCGATGGCTTGATGTTCGGCATCATTTCGGGAAGCGACGTACTCTATTTGAAGGCCGACGCAGTGACTGTTGCCGAGGTAACCGCCGCCGGCGGAGTCCCAATGCAATATACCCGCGCCGGCAAATCCCGAAGCATGAGCTACTACACGGTCCCCGCGGACATTCTCGACGACCCGGATTTACTCCTCGTGTGGGCGGACAACGCCATTGCGGTCGCCCACCGGGCCGCCACCGACAAGCGCAAATCCGGCACGGCGCGCGGTAAACCAATCGGTGGCAGGACGGCAGAGCGACCAAGCCGCTCGAAATCGGCCAAGAAATAGGCAGTAAACCGCCGGACTTCGTTCCGGCGTTCCAGTGCATCCCCGAAGGCGAGGCCGCGACCAGCCGTGAACGTGGCGTTCGCGCGGTTCAAATCACACCTGAAATTCTGGAGCGGGCTGGTAAACTGTGCGGCGACACCAACGACAAGGAGTCGCGCAGATGTGCCGGAACATCAAGACGTTGTTCAACTACGAGCCGCCCGCGACGGACGACGAGGTTGCTGCGTCGGCACTCCAGTTCGTTCGCAAGCTGAGCGGATTTTCCAAACCGTCAAAGGCCAACGAGGCCGCCTTCAATCAAGCGGTCGCGGACGTCACGGCGATCGCGCGCCGCATGATCGATTCCTATGAAACGGCGGCGCCGCCCCGCAATCGCGAGGAGGAGATAGCCCGCCTCCGGGCCCGCGCGGCGGTTCGGTTCGCCTGAGGTGACGATACGGGCACGCCGGCGCTCGCGGCTGCGCATCATCGGCGGCGCCCTGGGACTGGCGATTGCGGCGACAATGGGCGGGCTCTCGGTCACCCAAGCAGGGGAGCCCATTTCGGGTCTATCGAAGGATCGCAGTGTTCCGATTGCTTGGCAGGAATCGATCGGCGGCCAGCTCTATAGCGATTGGCCGCGCGTCCTGCTGTTCCGTGGCCCCTTCACCAAACATCCCCTGTGGACGGGCAGCGCGGCGGCTCTCAATACTGAAACCTGGCGCTGCGTGAACTGTCATGGGTGGGATTATCGTGGGAGCGCCGGCGTGGGCGGCGACCTCGGCGTGGTACCGAACGTTCCGGGGCTACGCCATTTGGTCGGCGCCAGCCGGAGGACGGTCGCCGATGGGATTCGCCATCAAAATCATGGCTTCGCCGCGGAGCAGCTTTCGGCCGATGCCTTGAGTTACCTCGTCGGTTTTCTCATCGACGGCCAGCGCGCCGTTGTCGACTTGGCGGCCCGCGCACGTGAGTCAGGCGCGGATGTGAAGGCCGGTGCCGAGCGGTACCGTGATGTCTGCCAAGTCTGTCACGGACCGACCGGCTCGCAGCTCAATCTGGGTACGGAGCGGTCCCCGGCCACGTTACAAACCTTGGCGCAGACCAATCCCTGGAAATTCCTGCACGGCATGCGGTTCGGCCATGCCGGGGTCATGCCGGCGTTTGTCCTGCTGGAGGAGGCCGAGTTTCTGAACGTTCTGACCTACGCCGCGCGGCGGCTCGACGCCGACTAACGAGCTGGCTTAGGTATCGTCCGACGCGGCGGAGTCGGCATCGGGGGCCGCGCCGGCGTTCTCCGGCGTCTCGTCCGGATTGTCGAGCGGATCGCCCGGTTGGCGATCGTCCGCCTTGGCTTTCTTGGCTTCGGCCCGTGCGGCCCGTTTGGCGGCTTTGTTTTTCTCGCGTTCCCGCCGTTCGTGGCCGTAATTCGGTGTCCGGGCCATTAAAGCTCCCTTTGTCTATGTGCTGCCGTTCGGCTGCATCCGTTTCGAAGTCTTGGGTCCTAAGTGCCAAGAAAGACCAATACCCGAGGCGTTGGTACCTCGGGGTCACTGTTAGGGGGAATTTGGTGGCCCGTCAAATCCGCACGATTTGAGTTGATTTCTGCCCCCAGTGGCTCAATATAGCGTCATCAGACTGCGAAAACCTCCGGCGTATCTCGCTTCGTCGCGCCGACTAAGACGTCATACTCCCTGGAAATTCGTTGACCTGAGACCCACTTGCGCTGTGCGCCGGTGGCTTTGCTTTGACCAAAAGAATTGGAAGATACGCTATGAAAGGGACCGTCAAGTGGTTCAATCCCACCAAAGGCTACGGCTTCATTAGTCCGGAGTCCGGGGGTAAGGACGCCTTCGTTCACATTTCCGCCGTCGAGCAGGCCGGCCTCTCGACCCTTAACGAGGGTCAAGTGGTCGAGTTCGAACTCGAGTCGGGCCGTGACGGCAAACAGTCTGCCGCTAATTTGCGCGTTTCGAACTAGTTCGTACCGTGCGATGAAAAAGGGGCCCTCGGGCCCCTTTTTTGTTGTCTGACGGAGGACGGCTAGCCAAGCGCGCCGGAACGCCATTGCGAGGAAGACTTGCACTGGCGGCAGACCCGTTCGCCGGCCCACGTGCTCTCAAATTGGGTGTGACACATCAGGCAGCGACGGGTTTTCGGCGTATGAGAGATCTCATCGTCGATTTCGTCGGCGTGGCTATGGGCCGTCTGAACTTCCTTCGATGTCGCGCGCAACGTTGGCTCCTCCGCTTGGCGGTTTTGTTGGACCTTGTCGGGGCGGCGTCTCCGCTAGACGCCGCCGTGCCGCAGTGCAGCAAGATCGACCGAGGCCGGTATTATGGCTTCAGTGGCGACGCGCGGGGCTTCCGCGAATGGGCTTGCGGGTGCACGACCGCCACGCCCATTAGATGGACCCGATCACGTTTCAATACAAGAAGAATCGCAAAAACCTAGGGTTTCCGGGCGCTTCAGCACTGCCTATTTTTTGCGCAAATCCCAAATAAGTGCCATGGGAAAGCCGATCAGGGCGGCACCAAAGGCCTCTGCCGCCGCAGCGCCGAGGTCCGCGGCAAGCGCCGAACTCATCGCCGTCGCTTCGGAATGGCGAAAGCTCGGCTCGTGCAAATCGACGATGGACAGGCCGGCCTGCTCAAACGCGTGAATGTAGTCGGATATCGTGTATTCGGTATTTTGGATCGATCCAACGGTCCCGCCACCCAGGGAAAAATTGGGATGGGCACCCAAAGTGGCGTTGAACGGATGAACCTCGGTGACCACGACACGCCCGCCGGGTCGCGCGGCCCGGGCGAGGGCCGTCATGGCCCGGCCCAAATCGACAGCGTGGGTCATGGCTAGCGCACTGACGACAAGGTCGAACGAGTCGGCGTCGACGGGCAGATTCTCAAGCGTCCCGATTTTGAACTCGGCGGTCGGCAAACGGTCGCGGGCGCGGTCGAGCATCGCGGTCGACTGATCGACGCCGACAACCTGATGTCCGTGCCGGTTTAGGATCTCGGCGACGCGGCCGGTCCCGCACGCGGCGTCCAGGGCGCGGCCCGCATTGCTGGTTGCAAGGACGCTTTCAAGGACCTCTTGCTCCCTGGCGATGAGCGGATTCCCTCCATCGTAGGTATCTGCCCACGCGTCATAGCCATCGCGGGGTTCGAAGGAGTGGACCGTCAGCGATGGGCTGGCCGAATCGCCCTCGATGAGGCGCTTTGCCAATGCCATCCAAGCGACCAGGTCGGCGTGATCGCGCCGGCGCCAATGGCGTAGCATGCCGAGCGCAAGGATACCGACGACCAGCGGCGTCATGGTGGTTTCGATAGGCTCGGTCACGCGCGCATCGCCCGGATTCTAATCGGATCCGGCGCTTAACCGGACGACGTTGTTGCCGCCGCAAAGGACGACAAAATCCGCCGACGGAACGGCGCGGGCGAACAAATACCCCTGGCCACGGGTGACGCCGACCTGGCGCAGCAAATCGCGCTGGGTCTCGGTTTCGATACCCTCGGCGACAAGGTCCAGGTCGAGGCCCTCGGCCATCGCCGTGGCCGCCCGCACGATGCTCATGGTGCGACTGCCGGGTGAGATGCTGTCGACGAAGCTTTTGTCGATCTTCAGTTTGTCGACCGGGAAGTCCTTGAAGTAGCTGAGTGTCGAATAGCCGGTGCCGAAGTCGTCGACCGCCAACCGAACGCCCAGCGCGCGCAGCGCCCACAGCAGACTGGTGACATCTTCGCTATCGCGAAACAAGGCCGATTCGGTCAGTTCAAGTTCCAGCCGGTGGGGGGGGAGGCCCGTTTCATCCAGGGTTTCGCGAATGAGGTCGAATAGCCTGCCGCGCCGCAGTTGCAGGGCCGAGACGTTAACCCCCACCATGAGGTCCTGGTCCGGCCAGCTCACGGCGGTGCGACAGGCTTCGCGGATGACCCACGCCCCCAGTTCCACGATCAGGCCGCTCTGTTCGGCAATCGGGATGAATTCGCCCGGATTTTGAACCCCGAGGACCGGATCGTTCCAGCGCAACAAGGCTTCCGCGCCGTAAATGGATTTGGTTGCCAAATCGACCTGTGGTTGGAAGTGAAGTTGAAACCCGCCGTCGCGCACGGTCCGCGCCAGAGCCTCTTGAACTTCCATTTTGCGCCGGACGCGGTCGCCGTGCGCCGCTTTGTAAAGATTGTGGCGTTGGCGTCCGGCGGATTTCGCCTCGTACAGGGCGGTGTCCGCGTGTTGCAGGAGGAGGCGCGCGGCATCGATCGGTTCCAGCGTGGCAGCTTCGTCGATGTCCAACAGCGCCGTTCCAATGCTGACGCCCGCCGTGACGTCGTGTTCGTCGATCGAGAACGGCGCCCCCAAACGGGCGATCAGTCGGTCGGCCAAATGGCTGGCGTCACGCTTGTCGGCGTTCCGTTGGATGATGCCGAACTCGTCGCCGCCTAATCGTCCAAAAATGTCGTTGCGATGGACGACCTCCCCGATGCGGCGGGCCACATGCTGCAAAAGGGCGTCGCCCAGTTGATGACCGAAGCTATCGTTCACATCCTTAAAGTGATCCACGTCCAAATAAAGCAGGGCGAGGGGCTGACCCACTGCAACGCTCTGTTGCACGGCCCGGGTCAATTCCTCCTCCAGCAGCGCACGATTGGGCAGATTGACCAGAGGATCGTAGTAGGCGAGGCGATGGAGGCGTTTTTCGACTTCTTTCAGCTCGCTGATATCGCGGGCGGTGATGCCTGCGCCGATAATGCGATTTCTGTCGCCGAGAATCGGCGAACCCGTCATTGAGACGTTCACCGTGCTGCCGTCTTTTCGGCGGCGCACGGTATCGTTTTCGTATTGGTTGATTCCCTTGTTCAGGTTATCGATTCTCTGCGTCAGGTCCGCGGATTGATCGTCGGTCCACAGCACCGACACATGCTGTCCGATAATTTCCGCTGCGGTGTAGCCGAACAGACGCTCCGCGCCCTTATTCCAGCTGGCAATGCGGCCATCGACGTGCCGGCTGAAAATGGCTTCGCCCGAGGCCTCCACGATGGCGGCCAACCACCGCCGCCGCCGCTGGGTTCCGACAATCATCCTACCCAAGATGGCGAGGATCGCCGCCAACATGACGAAGATGACCGCAAATAGGCGGACCCCGTTCCACCACGGCGCATAGACGGCGGTCGCATCGAGGGCCGAGAACACCAGAACCGGTATATCGGGTAGGCGGCGATAGGCCTCGAACCGCTCGATGCCGTCGACCGAGATTTTCATGGCGTGCATTTGCAAGCCGGTGTCGAGTTGAATCATCGGCGATGGCAGGGGGCTGATCTCCCCCTGATCGCCTTGTCTGACGAGGACTTCGCCTCCGGGCATGGCTAGACCGACATCGCTGCCCGACCGGATGTTGATGGTGCTGTAGAAGTTCTCAAAATAGGTTTTGGCGATTCCCGTTCGCAATATGCCGCCGCTTGCGCCCACCGGGCCGCCGAAGGGCATGTCGATAAAGACGAAGGATCGATTGGCGCTAATCCTGAATCCGCTTTCCGGCGCGATGCTGTCTGGGCCAAAGAACGAATCGGTGGTCATGTCCGTACCGTTCCCGGCGATCACTTGGCCGCTTGAATCGAATATCGCAAAGCGGCTGATGCGCGGGGAGGAGGTGCCGATCCGTGCGACGAAGGCGTCGAGTCGACGATCGTCCTGGGTGAGTGCGACGCTGTCCAAAAAACCGACGGCAACCGTCATAGCCTGGACGACTTCGCGGACAGTCTGCCGCGCATGCTCTTCGACAATTTGCGCGTGGTTTTCAACGTAGAGGAGGGCGTCGCGCTCGGCCTCGGCCCGGCTGTTCCAAAGCGTGAGACCGCCGATCAAGGCAACGCCGGCCACCGCGGCGATCGCCAGAAGAAGCGGCGACCCCGAGAGACCGAGATCGATAAAGAACGCGGGCCGCTTTCGATTCGGCGAATCGGTCATAGTCCATCCTGGCGACGGCGTGGCCCTTCGCCGCCGGTGGTTACTCGTTACCGAATCCTAGCATGATCCCCACCGCCGGTTGAACAAGAATGCGCTAATCCCCGTGAACGGCGCCGGGCGCGACGAACGCGGTTCGCGCGCGCCCATCTCGCCCCGGCCTCGGTCAACGGTTTCGGTTCAGGTCAGTCCCGGACGAAAAGAGCGTTGCGCACGTTGCTGGAGCGGGAGCGAACGATATGAAGTATGTAAGGTTCATCGGCGGCTTGACCTGCGCGCAACACGATTCGCTTCTCGACGACGGGTTGGATGGCACGCTCACCCGGCTCCAACGCGGACAGCTCTGGTTGCATCGATGGATGTGCGCGGGGTGCCGACTCTATGCGGCCCAATATGTCGCTGCAGTCATGTCGGTGCGTGAAGCATTTGGCGAAGCCGTTGAGCCTGCGCCGCTCTCCAACGCGACGATAGGGCGATTAAGCGAAGGAATGCGGCGGAGCAGGGCGGACGGTGGGCCGCCCTAGGGCTATTTCCCCTGCCAGTTGGGTTTGCGTTTCTCAAGGAACGCAGCGATGCCCTCGGCTTTGTCTGCGCTAGGATAGAGCGACAGGTTGGATTTGCGCTCGTAGGCTAGACCCGCGCCCAGGTGGGATTCATAGGCTTGCAGGATCGTTTCCTTGGCGACCCGCGCGGCCAACGGCGGCATCGCGGCGATTTTGGTCGCCAGGGCTGTCGCCCGCTCGATGGTTTGGGCGGCCGGCACGACTTCGGCCGCAAGGCCCAAGCGGTGGGCCTCTTCCGCATCGATGAACTCCGCCGCCAAAATCACCTTCATCGCGACGGATTTGCCGACCTGCCGGATGAAACGCTGGGTGCCACCCAAGCCGGGAAACAGGCCCAAACGCAGTTCCGGCAAACCGAACTTCGCTGTATCGCCCGCAATGATGATGTCGGCCAGCATGGCGAGCTCGCAGCCGCCGCCAAGAGCATAGCCGTTCACCGCGGCGACCACCGGTTTAGGGAAGCGTTCCATCGCATCCCAGTTCCCGAAGCGTTCGTCCGCGATACCCCCGTACATGGGCCGGTTTTGCAGTTGGCTGATGTCCGATCCCGCGGCAAAAACCTCGGGTCCGCCGGTGATCAGAACGCAACGGACGGCATCGTCCTGCGCCGCATCGTCCAACAACGTCCGCAGACGGCCGAGCAAGGTATTGGAGAAAGCGTTTTTCACCTGGGGCCGATTGAGCGTGAGGGTCAACACCCCATCATCCGGTCCGCCGACCAAAATTTCAGTCTCGGTGTGCCCGTCTGTCGCCATAGTCGCCTCGATGAAGGGTGGTTTAGTTCGTTTTCCGACGCCGGCGCGGCTTTTTCTTGGCGCCGTCATCATCGCTATCGCTATCGTCGTCGCCACCGGTATTGCCGGATTCGGCGGTCGGGAAGCCCGCCATCAAGAAGGCCGGAACATGGTCGCCGAGCCCGACGACGGGTTTGTCGCCACGTTCCTGACGGTCCTGGCGTGGCGCGCGTTGGGCGGTTGGTTCTGGCCTTGGGGAAGCGGGCTTTGCCGATGCCGCTTGGCGCGGCGGCTCGTCCTGCGGTGCCGCGACTGCTGGCGTGTCCTGTGGCGCCGTATCGTCGGTCGCGGTCTTCGGCGCAGCGTCCGACCGGCTACGCCGCCGCCGACTGCGCGGTTTCGGCGTGTCATCTGCGGTAGTGTCGTTCTTGGGTTCCGAGGCTTCGGTCGTGGCGGCTTTTTTGACAGGCGTATCGCTCTTGGCTGAGCGTCCCCGACCGCCACGGCTCTTACGGCCACGCTTTTGGTCTTCGTCTGGCTGACCTTGCTCGAAACCGGGCAGGCTGCCCATCGGGATCGCGCGCCCGATCAGCGACTCGACCTGGCCGATGTACTTCGCTTCTTCGTGGGTCGCCAAGGTAATGGCGCGCCCGACCATGCCCGCGCGGCCGGTACGGCCGATCCGGTGGACGTAATCTTCGGCGTGGGTCGGCACATCGTATAGAAAGACGTAGGGCAAGCCCTGGATATCCAGGCCGCGCGCCGCGACATCGCTGCACACCAAGATAGTGAACTCGCCTCGGCGAAACTTTTCCAACGTCTCCGTCCGCGCCGGTTGCGACATATCGCCGTGCAACTCGAGCGCGTCATAGCCGTGGTTCTTGAGCGAGCGGGTCAAAACGCCGATGTCGCGCTTGCGATTACAGAAGATGAGGGCGCTGGGCACCTCGTGTTGCTTGAGCAGCGAACGCAGCGCCTCGCGCTTGTCCGCAGCATCGACGTAAATCAACATTTGGTCGACGGTTTCCGCGGGCGAGGCCGGCGGCGCGACCGAAACCGATTTGGGGTTTTGCAAGAACCGGTCGGCCAAGCGTCGGATTTCTTTCGGCATGGTGGCCGAGAACAACAGCGTCTGACGGAGCGGCGGGGCCAGTTTTACGATCTTTTCGACATCGGGAATGAAACCCATGTCGAGCATCCGGTCGGCTTCGTCGATGACCAAGACCTTGAGCCCGCCAAGCAGCAGGCCGCCGTGCTCGGCGTGATCGAGCAACCGGCCGGGGGTTGCGATCAAAACATCGACGCCGCGATCGATCAGACGCACCTGTTCTTCCATCCGGACGCCGCCGATCAGCAACGCAACGGTCAGTTTGTGGTACTTGCCGTAAACCTTGAAGTTTTCCTGAACCTGGGCCGCCAATTCGCGGGTCGGTTCGAGGATGAGCGAACGCGGCATCCGCGCCTTGGCGCGGCCTGCGGCCAGGATATCGATCATCGGCAGCGTGAACGATGCCGTTTTGCCGGTACCCGTTTGCGCGGTACCCAAGACGTCGCGACCCTGCAGGACGATCGGGATCGCCTGTTCCTGAATTGGGGTCGGTTGATTGTAGCCGGCGTCCGCGACTGCCCGGAGGGCTTCGTCGCTAAGCCCGAGTTCCGCAAAACCCATGAAAACCCGTAGCTTGCGGATGCGTCCGCGAATATGACTTCATTGTGCGCAGCGATACCTTAATTGTGGGGGGCGGTCAAATCGCGACCCAACGTTTGTCGGGCGCTGCGCCGGTCTGTGCGGACGCGCGCACCGATGCTATGACACGTCGATGACCGACCTCGTCCTCGTCCCCGGCCTCTTGTGCAACCGGGAATTGTGGGCTCATCAAATTGCACACCTTTCCCATCTGGCCGGCATCGCCGTGGCCGACGTCACCCAAGACCAGTCGATCGCGGCGATGGCCGCACGCCTTCTGACCAAGGCGCCGGCGCGCTTTGCCCTCGCCGGTTTGTCGATGGGCGGCTACGTCGCCCAGGAGGTCGTGCGCCAGGCGCCGGACCGGGTGACGCGCCTTGCCCTCTTCGATACGTCAGCGCGGCCCGATACCGACGAGCAGCGCGAACGCCGGCGGGGACTGATCGACCTTTCCCGGCATGGACAGTTCAAGGGCGTAACCCCGCGGCTGCTGCCGCTTCTGATTCATCCCGACCGTCTCGACGATACGTTGCTGGTGGGGCGGATCACGGCGATGGCCGAAGACGTCGGGCAGGCGGGATTTGTCCGTCAGCAAACCGCGATCATGGGCCGGATCGACGGCCGCCCGTCGCTGCCACAGATCGCGTGCCCGACCCTAGTCGTGGGCGGTCAGGAAGATCTCATTACACCGCCCGAGGTCATCCGCGAACTCGCGGACCTTATTCCCGGCGCAACCCTCCACCTCCTGCCGCACTGCGGCCACCTCGCCACAATGGAGGAACCCGAACGGGTTACCGATCTGATGGAGCACTGGCTGGCCGCTCGCTAATTCGGGCGTGACGCCCAGGGCCCTCACGTCCGGTAGGGCATCAGGCGCAGCAATAGATGGCTGAGAATTTGATCGAATTCGGGTTCGGCATAGTCCTCTAGGGCCTGGGTTTCGACGAAGCCCGACGAAATCGGCACGTCGCCCAGGCACAGAGCGCCCTGCACCAGCACCCGTTCCGCCAGGAACCTGGGCGAGATTGGCGACAGTTTGCGCGCCCGCAACGGTTCGAGCCGCGTTGACGGCAGGGCCGGGTAGGGTCCGCTACCGTGCACCGCGATCGTGCCAGCACACAACGCGAGCTCCAAGCGCTCGGCCGAATCGGCGCCCGCGACCGGCTGCATCGCCGGGCTGTGCGCGCCGTCCAACACAGGATTGAACACCAGCACCAGGCGGTAGCGATGCGCCGGTGGCGGTTGAGGGTCGACGGCGAAACGATGCGGGCCCCAGACCGGCGGTAGACGGAGGCGCGCCAATACCAAGTCGCGGAACCGATCGGCGTCGAGATCGCTGGGGTTGCCGTGGAGTTCGGTCGGAATCGGACCGGCGTCGATCACGAACCGGACATAATCCCGCGCGTAGTTAGGGCTGATCGCGCCGCCGCTATCGGTGGGCTGCGGAACCACCGCGACGCAGGCACTGAGCCCGAGGACGACGGCAAGCGAGGCAATCGTCCGGCCCGCGACCTTACGCACCTACGAGCAGTTCGCGGTCGGACAGGTCACGTTGAGGTCGCGGCGCCCCTCGGGCGGCAGCAGCGACGTGACGAGGAGATCCAACACGCGCCGGAAACGCGGTCCGGCAAAATCGTCCGGGGCCTGTGCCAGCGCACTGTCCTCCGACAGAACCGTGTCGCGCGAACAAAAGACTCCGCGCACGAACAGCGTTGTGTTGGCGCCGCCGGCTTTATCGAGATCCTCGCCGGCGCAGACTTGGCCCGCGTCGATCCGCGGATTGTCGGCATTGAACATCAGAACCAGACGGAAGCCATGCCGGTTGCGCATCTGCGCATCGCGGCGAAACGCCGTCGTGCCGAAAAAGGGATCGATCTGTAACGTCGTTTCCACCAGTTCGGCGAACGCCGCATCGTCAAGGGCGCTCGGGTTGCCGTGGATTTCCAAGGGGAAATCGCCCTCGCCCATGACGTAGCGGACATAGCTCGGATCGTAGGGCAGGCCGGACGGCCCGTCCCCGGATATCACGATGTCCGAAGCGGCGCAGGCGGTCAGCCCGCTCGCCAAGACTGCAATGAGTAAGACACTAAGGCGATTCATGGTCAGGACTCCTTGTTAGCCCGCCGCGATTCCCCGTTCGCAAAATAAAATGGGCATGCGCCGTTGGTCCGTCAATAGGCCCGCCCCTAGGGCGAATTGCGATCGATAAAGGGCAATGCCTCCGCGACCGCCGCGTTGACCGCGCCGATAAAGGCCGCACTTGAATCGTCCGGCGCCGGCGCCGTCATCCAAGTCACATCGGTCATGCTCTGCGGCCCGTCGCAGAAAGCCACGCGAATCGTCATCTGGTTGGCGGGTCCAGCAAGGGCGATACCGCTCAGATCGCCGCACATCGTGCGCAAGCCCACGGCGCCGCCCGGATTGAACAGGATGACCATGCGTTGCCCGGTCGCCGCCTCGGCCCGCGGGTCGTGCGCAAAGCGTGCGTCCGGTGCCCACCCCGGCAGGCGCAGACGTTGGTGCAGGGTTTGCTCCAGCTGAGCCTGGGGCACGCCGCCGAATGGGTTGCCCCGCACTACCAGCGGGAACTGCCCGTCCTGCGCCACGTAGCTGACCAGCGCGGGCGCGTAGAACGCCGAGATCGTTGCACCGGTGCGGCCGCCACTGAAGGGGCTGGTGCCTGTGCTGGGGGCGGCGCAAGCGCCAGCAAGTGCCACGGTTGCAATCGCCAACAGGGTCCGTCCGATCATGGTATCCTCCGGTGCCGGGGCATGCCGGCGCTATACGTCCAGAACGGC
This sequence comes from uncultured Alphaproteobacteria bacterium, assembly GCA_964350495.1. Classification (GTDB taxonomy): domain Bacteria; phylum Pseudomonadota; class Alphaproteobacteria; order SHVP01; family SHVP01; genus CALJDF01. The sequence continues at coordinate 19,397 of CAYGKG010000001.1, read as the reverse complement.
CGCATCGGCCGCATGTTCTTGTATAAAGGCCAACCGATTTTCCGGTTTGCGGCCCATCAAATTCTCAACGAACTTGTCGGTGCCGCGCCGGTCGTTTTCCGCCACAACCACCCGCAACAGTGTCCGCTTCGCCGGGTCCATCGTCGTTTCGCGCAGCTGCGCCGACGGCATCTCGCCCAATCCCTTGAACCGGCTGATCTCCATCTTACCGCGCCCGGCGAACTCGGTCTTCTGCAGTTCCTCGCGGTGAGCATCGTCGCGCGCGTACAATACCTTACCGCCCTGGGCCAAACGGTACAGCGGCGGTTGCGCCAAATACAGGTGCCCGTCCTGGATTAACTGCGGCATGGCGCGGAAAAAGAAGGTCATCAGCAGCGAGGCGATGTGCGCCCCATCGACATCGGCGTCGGTCATGATGATGACCCGGTCGTACCGCAGCGCGGCTTCATTGTACGTATCGCCAATGCCGCACCCGAGCGCTTGGACGATATTGGCGATCTCTTGGTTCTCTTGGATTTTGCCGACCCCGGCGCTGGCGACGTTGAGGATCTTGCCGCGCAGCGGCAGCACCGCCTGCAGGCGCCGGTCGCGGGCTTGTTTGGCCGAACCGCCGGCCGAGTCGCCTTCGACCAGAAAGATCTCGGTGCCGTCGGCTTGCCCCGCCGAGCAGTCCGAGAGCTTGCCGGGCAGGCGCAGCTTGCGTTTGGCGCTTTGGCGCGACACGTCTTTCTCTTGGCGCCGGCGCTGGCGTTCCTCGGCCCGTTCGCTGACATAGTCCAAGAGTTCGTTGGCGGCGGCCGCGTTGCCCGTCAGCCAATGATCGAAGTGATCCTTGACCGCGTTTTCGACCATCTTTGCGGCCTCGACGCTGACAAGTTTTTCTTTGGTCTGACCCTGGAACTGCGGTTCGGACATGAATAACGACACGATGATCGCGGCACTGCCGCTGACGTCCTCGGTGGTGAATTGTGCCGCGCCGCGCCGCTTGACCATTGCACCGTAGGCTTTGAGGCTGCGGATCAGCGCGCTGCGCATGCCGCTTTCATGGGTGCCGCCCTGGGGCGTCGGCACGGTGTTGCAGTAGGTGCTGACAAACGCTTGTCCGTCGTCGGGCCACGTAACCGCCCATTCGACGCGGCCCGAACCGTTAAACGCGGCGTCGCCGGTGAAAGGCATCGGGGTCACGGTTTCCCGCTCGCCGATCTCCTCGGCCAACGCATCGGCCAAACCGCCGGGAAAATGGAACACAGCCTCGGCGGGCACGTCGGATGTCCCGAGCATCGACGCATCGCATTTCCAGCGGATTTCCACGCCGCGAAACAAATAGGCCTTCGAGCGCGCCAACCGGTACAGGCGTGCGGGGCGCAGGACGAGGTCGCCGAAGATTTCCGGGTCCGGATGAAAGGTCACTGCACTGCCGCGCCGATTGGCCACAGGCTTCCCGGTCAACTTGCCCTGGGGCTTGCCCCGGACGTAGTGCTGGTGCCACAGCTTCTTATCGCGCGCGACCTCGGCCGTCAGGCTGTCCGACAGCGCATTGACGACCGATAGGCCGACGCCGTGCAAGCCGCCGGACGTCTCATACGCCTTGTTGCTGAACTTGCCGCCGGAATGGAGGGTCGTGAGAATGACCTCAAGGGCCGACTTGTTCTTGAATTTGGGATGGGGGTCGACGGGGATGCCGCGGCCGTTGTCGCGCACCGTCAGCGACCCGTCGCTGTGGAGTTCGACCTCGATCCGCGTTGCCGCGCCGGCCACGACTTCGTCCATCGCGTTGTCGATGACCTCGGCCGCGAGGTGGTGGAGACCGTCGTCGCCGGTGCCGCCGATGTACATCGCGGGCCGTCGGCGCACGGGCTCCAGTCCCTCCAGAACCTCGATGTCCTTGGCGGAATAGGATTTGCCGCGGCCCTTGCCGCCGGATTCGAAAAGATCGCTCATGGTCGCTGCGGATTACCAAATGGACTCGCCAACGCGCGCGCACTATAGGGTATATTCTCAAAGCGCAACAACAAGATGTAGTGGAAAGCTGTCATGGAACCTCAAAGGCCCAGCCGCGAGCCGGCGATCCGCGCGATGGCGATGCCGGGCGACGCCAATGCCAACGGCGACATCTTCGGCGGCTGGGTGCTGTCGCAGATGGATTTGGCCGGGGGCGCGCTGAGCGCCCAGGTCGTCGGCGGCCGAACCGCGACCGTCGCCATTGAGGCCATGACCTTCCATAAGCCGGTCTTTATCGGCGATCTGGTCAGTTGCTATGTAGAGGTCGTCAAGACCGGCCGCACCTCGATCACCGTCAAGATCGATACGTTCGCCACGCGCCGGTTTGGCGGCGAGGAGGTCCGGGTCACCGAAGGCATTTTCGTTTACGTCGCGATTGACGATGCGGGCAAACCCCGTCCGATCGATTCGGCGTCGGTCTGAGCGATGGGATGTGAATTTCAGTGGCCGGTGTGATAAAGGCAGCAGAGTAACAATAGGTAGGTATTGCGCGCCATGAACGGTGAGATCGAGGTCGTCGTCAAACAGGTTATCGAGATCGTGTCCACCTACGGTTTGTCCGTGGTGGGGGCGATCGTCATCTTGCTGGTCGGTCTGTGGCTTTCCGCCCGGGTCGCCGGATTAGTTAGACGCGCGCTTTCGCGCACCGGTCGGGTCGATGCAACGATTGTTGTGTTCACCGCGAGCCTGACACGCTACGCCCTGGTCGCCGTCACCCTCATTGCGGTCCTCAACCAGTTCGGCGTGCAAACGACCAGTCTGGTCGCGGTCCTGGGCGCAGCGACCCTCGCCATCGGCCTTGCCCTGCAAGGAACCCTCGCCAACGTTGCGGCCGGGGTCATGCTGCTCATTTTCCGTCCCTTCCGCGTCGGCGACTATGTCGAAGTCGGCGGCATCGGCGGGACGGTGAAGGCCGTCACCCTGTTCCTGACCGAAATGGTCACGCCCGACAATATCGAAATCGTCGTGCCCAACGGACAGGTCTGGGGCGCGGTCATCAAGAACTACAATCACAATCCGACGCGCCGATGCGACATCAATGTCGGCATCAGCTACGACGACAACATCGGCGCGGCCCGCGCCGCCGTACTGGAGTGCGTCGCCGCCGACTCGCGCGCGCTACAAGACCCTGCACCGGCCGTTGTCCCGCTCGGCTTCGGTGATAGCTCCGTCGATCTGCAAGTCCGTGTCTGGGCGAATACCGAGGATTTCTGGGCTTTGCGCTTCGACTTGATTCAAAAGATTAAAGAGAAATTCGACGAGCGGGGGATTACCATTCCCTATCCGATCCGAACCTTGATTCAACAGTCGAAGTAGCGACCGGGAGTCGACAGAGCGCCGGCTTTTCCTTCAACCCTCAACACGAGGCACAGTCCCATGATGGAAGTCCATGCGTCGCCGATCTACATCGGCATCCTGACCCTTCTAATGATCGTGCTCGGCATGCGCGTCTCGATGTTGCGCAACAAGTTCAAAGTATCCTTGGGAACCGGGGATCGACCCGAACTCCAGCGGGCGGTGCGAGTCTTCGGCAACATGGCCGAATGGGTGCCGATGATTCTGGTCGCCCTGGTCGTCGGCGAAATGCTGGGCTCCCCGGCGTGGCTAGTTCATGTCGTTGGTATCGCGCTGATCGTCAGCCGCCTCGCCACGCTCCCAGGCATCCGCCCCGACCAAACCAACGCCGCCCGCGCGATCGCGGCACTCCTGACGTGGGCCAGCGCGTTGCTCGCCGGTGGGTATCTGATCTACGCGTCGGTGGTCTGATCGCTGCTTAAGCGATAATCCGGGTTCGGTAGGGGCGGTTGGTTAGGCGCTTTGGCGCTGCGAAAAACCGGTTCTGAGTGATCGGTAAGCATTAGGCGCTGTCGTCGTGTTGGCTTCCGCGATCGGTGAGATCGCTACTCTATGAGGGTGGCGAAGCGGCCCAACGAAGCCTTTTCCTTTTGCAGATCTGGTTAGTTCTTGGTCGGGGGTTCGTGGTCCTGACTTAGAGCTTTCAAAAAAGCCATGCGTTGGTATTGCGAATGATTCGCATCTTCTATAAAAGCGAATGAGAATTATTCGCAATAGAGGTTTCGCAATGCTACCTAAACTCTTCTTCACGTTGATCCTCGCCGTTATCGCCTCCAACCCGGCAGGGGCAACCGAGTCCCTCACGATCACAGATATCGCCGGCCGCACAGTGACGATCGAACAACCCGTCGAACGGATGATCCTAGGGGAAGGTCGACAATTCTATCTGACCGCAAGTCTCGATGCCGAGAATCCGTTGGCCCGGATTGTGGGTTGGCAGGCAGACCTGCGCGGTGTCGATCCCGGCGGTTACGCGGCCTATCGCGACCAATTTCCTGAAATCGACAAGGTCACCGAATTCGGCAATCCGGGAAAGGGCGCATTCAGTGCGGAGAAAGCAATTAGCCTTAGGCCGAATGTTGTGTTCATGCACCTCCAAGTACACGACGCTATCCGAAAGTCGGGATTGATCGACCAGCTTGAAGCAGCTGGTATCCCGGTTGTCTTCATCGATTTCAGGGAACGACCGCTCGACAATACCATTCCTAGCATCATGTTGATGGGCCGCATTCTCCAAAAAACCGACCGTGCCCAACAAATGGTGGATTTCATCACCAGAGAATCCGCAGTCGTGTACGAGCGCCTCGCAACGCTGAAAGAGCCAAGGCCCAAGGTGTTTATCGAACGCGCCGCCGGGGGAGGTTTCTTCAAGAATGAGTGCTGCGAGACCTGGGGTGCGGAAAGTCTGGGGATGCTGGTCGAGCGCGCGGGTGGAGAGAACATAGCCTCGCCCCTGCTGCCCGGGCCGACCGGTACACTGAATCCGGAACAGGTCATGATCTCTGCCCCGGACATCTACATCGTGACCGGTTCAGATTGGGACGCTTTTGCGCCCGGCAACTCCGCAGCGCCGGTCGGCGCGGGCGCCGATCCGAAACGGGTCAACGAGCGCCTCCGCGTTTTGTCCGAACGTTATGGTTTTGAAGAACTGCCAGCGGTGAAAACCGGACACTTTCACGCCATTTGGCATCAGTTCTACAACTCACCCTATAGCTTTGTTGCGCTGCAGGCCTTCGCAAAATGGATCCATCCTGAAGCGTTTTCCGACATCGATCCGGACGACACATTTAGGCGGTTCCATCAGGAACTCCTACCTGTGGGCTACCGCGGTGGCTACTTCGCAACCCTCGATCCCACGTCCTGATATTTGGGGGTTCCCGCCCTACAGCGGGAACCCCCACCCCAATTCCATTGGTACCATGATGAACAATTCCGTTTCTGAAGACGCCAGCAACGCGATCCCGTACCGCCAACTCGTGAATCGCAAGATCATGACGGTTACCGCGACGACCGCGCTCTTGAGACTCTGCCTGCTCCTCGACGTCTCACTTGGGCAAGCACGACTGCCCTTGGTGGAAGTGGTTCAGGCTGTGTTTGCTCCCAGCTCGGTCAATACAACGACGCGGGTGATCGTGTGGGAAATTCGATTGCCGATAGCATTGATGGCGATCGCGGTCGGCACTGGTCTCGCCATTGCTGGCGCAGAGATGCAGACCATTCTCAACAACCCCTTGGCCAGTCCCTTCACGCTCGGTATTTCGGCGGCGGCTAGTTTCGGGGCAGCGTTGGCCATTGTCGCGGGGATCAGCGTCATCCCATTTGCTGGTGCTGCGCTTGTACCGATAAACGCGTTTTTGTTTTCCATGCTGGCTTCGATGATGATCTACGTCGCCAGTCGACTGCGCGGTGTCACGATAGAGACGGTGATCTTGCTCGGTATCGCTTTGGTCTTCAGTTTCAACGCGCTTTTGGCCTTGCTTCAGTACATCGCTACAGAACAAGCGCTGCAGGAAGTGGTGTTCTGGACGTTAGGCAGTTTGACCAAGGCGAGTTGGAATAAAGTCGGTATCGCATTTGCCACGATTGCAGTTGTGACGCCCTTTCTGATCCGTAGCGCTTGGGCGTTGACGGCGCTCCGTCTCGGGGACGAAAAGGCGCGCAGCTTGGGAATCAATGTGCGGAGCTTGCGTCTCCGGGTCCTTGTTTTGGTCTCGCTTCTCGCGTCGGTCGCGGTCGCTTTCGTCGGCACGATCGGCTTTGTCGGTCTCGTCGGTCCGCACGTAGCGCGGATGATCGTGGGCGAAGATCAGCGGTTTTTTCTACCTGTCTCAGCGCTTGCCGGCGCCGTCATGATGTCGGTGACGTCGATCGTAAGCAAAGAAATTATTCCCGGTGTCATTTTTCCAATTGGCATCATCACCGCGTTGGTCGGTGTCCCTTTCTTTCTCGGTCTTGTCTTTGCTCGCCGGAGGGACTCTTGGAACTGAACCTCGTCATCAAGAATCTTTGCTTCTCCTATGGCCGCTATCCCGTCTTGCACGGAATCGACCTCGCGTTGATCGCGCCCGGCAAGGTCACCGCCGTAATCGGCCCCAATGCTGCCGGAAAATCTACTTTGTTTAAGTGCATCGCCGGTCTGTTGAAGGGGCGAGGCGAGATGTTGATCGACGGCATCGCGGTCGAGGCAGTGGCGCCGGAAGTGCGTCGCCGACGCCTGTGCTATCTGCCTCAGGAAGTGTCGGTGAACGCGGTCTTAACAGTCTTCGAAGCGGTCCTACTAGCGCGCAAACAAACTGCCCACTGGCGCGTTGACGGTGGCGACCTGGCGGCGGTTGAAGAATCGCTTGCCGATCTCGGGATCGAACTGCTTGCAAGTAGGCATCTCAGCGAACTCAGTGGTGGTCAAAAACAATTGGTGTCGCTGGCTCAAGCCCTGGTGCGTGCGCCGGAATTGATGCTGTTGGACGAACCAACCAGTGCGCTAGACCTTCAACATCAGGTCGAAGTCTTGGACTTGATCGTCGGTCTTACGCACCGGCGGAACGTAACCACGTTGCTCGCAATTCACGACCTAAACCTCGCTGTTCGTTACGCCGATGCGCTAATCGTGTTGAAAGACGGCAAGGTTCGGGCGCACGGCCTGCCGGAAGACGTTCTTACCGAGTCCTTGATCGCTGATGTCTATGGCGTCAACGCGCGTGTGGGTAGGGTCGATGGATTCATGACGGTTACACCGATTTCATCCCGTCGAGTACGCCGAGGGTCCGGCGCTCGACCTGTTCCCTCCTGAGCCGGCAAAAAGCTCCGGCAGAAAGAATTCGTCATGACTGTAACGCCAATACACCAGGTGAAAGACCGCGTTAGCCGGCATTGGGATCGGCGTTCTGCGAGGTTCGATCAGGAAGCGAGTCACGGTTTGCTTAACAATGCGCAACACGACGCTTGGCGTTCGCTGTTGGAGGAGGTCGTCGGTCCAGGTCCGTTCGACGCTCTCGATGTCGGATGCGGTACGGGTTTTCTCGCTCTATTGCTGGCGGAATTGGGCCATTGCGCCCGGGGAATCGACATGGCGCAAGGCATGCTCGATCAAGCACGACAAAAGGCCGAAGTTCGAGGTTTGGGTATTGATTTTGTTCAAGGAGATGCCGAGGCGCCGCCATCCAACTTGGGTCGATTCGACCTTATCTGCATGCGACACGTGATTTGGACATTGCCGGATCCCACCTCGGCGACGCGCAATTGGTTGTCTCTCCTGAGACCCGGCGGACGAGTCCTGTTAGTCGAGGGCGAATTCAAGAGCGCAGGTATGAAAGACGAATACGTCCAGATCGCCGGCGACTTGCCATTGCTGGGGGGGCGCCCGGCAGCGGAGATTGCAGCGCTCTTGGAATCGGCCGGTTTTGTCCGCACCACAGTGCGTCCCCTCATGGACGAATCGTTGTGGCTGGAGGTACCGAAGTTTCCTCGCTACCTGATTACCGCGTCACGGACCTAACATTGCCCGCGGACTAGACGATCCGGATCACCAGGTCCTCATTCTCGTCGAAGGTTGCCTTGAACTCCTCCAGGTCGCGGTCGAGTAGGCCATATTGAAGCCGCTTGCCGCTCTCCAGCGTAGTGTTGAGCTTGGCGTTGTAGCAGCCATGGTTCAGGCCGTGTTTGTCGGTCACGTAGTATTTGCGGATGGCGAAGGTGTTCTGGTTTTGGCGCGGGCCGGTCAGGTAGGTCTTGATGCCGGCGATCTTACCGCCCGGCAACCCGACCCCTTGTAGCTTTTGCAGGTTCTCCTGGGCCAACGCGGCGAATGCCGGCGCGTCGATCGATGTCACGCCGTAGGACTGCCCCCATTCCAGATCCTCACCGGTCAAGTCGCGGACCGCATCGCTGTAAATGAGCTGGTCGTTCACCGCCGACCCGATTAGGCGGGCGAGTTCGATCGTGACGTCGCCGACGATGAAACTCGCGCGCTCGTTGCCACCGGTCGACTGATAGTATTCGTAGTGGCTGCCCGTGCCCGCGCATACGCGCAGTCGCGGCACGGTATGGGGCTCGGCCAGTTCGCGGGCAGCTTGGGTATGGGCGACGGCAAGACTGGCTGCGCAATACAGAGCGACGTCGGCCCACAACCCGGTCATGTGGTTCCAGACGTAAAACCCGTCGCCCGTCGTGCTCAAACGCACATCGATCGGCATGCCGGCCCGCTTGCAGAGGTTGGCGGCGCGTATGATCGCATTCGACAAGACGTTGATCTGAGTGATTTGTTCGAACGGCGAGTAAAGCGAAAAGCTGACCATGTCGAATAGAGCGACCGCGCGGCAATCGACTTCGGTGACCGAATAATAGCCGAGCAGATCGTTGACGAACTGTTGGATTTCGGCGCTCTCGCTCAATCCGAACGACAACTTCAGAGATGTCGTCCGGCACCCGGCTTCGCCTGCGACTTTCCAGTCGCCACGGTCGGGCAAGAACCGGGCGGGGCGCAACAACGTGGGAAACCGCTTCGCAATTGTCGGCAACTCGTAGGTGCTGACGTGCAGGAAATCGAGCCCATCGACGGTGTAGCGCCAACCGACCAGGACGGTCGTGCCGAGCGCACTGATCCGCTTCAACCCGTTCTCTAACTCGGTGCGGTTGGCCTTGGACAGCCCTATTGGTGCCATGACGCCTTAGCTAGGAGTCACGAAGCGGTCACGCACTGAGTCAAATCAAGACCGTCAAGGACGGCGTCCTTCAGTTTGGCGTGCCGTAAATCGGTCATCCGGACTCGCCCGGTTTCGTTGCCGTCGACGCTGCGCACGGAAATCGGCGTCAGCAACGCGCCGCTCAGATCCGCGTGGCTAAGGTCTGCACCCGCCAGCGATGCGCCTGAAAGCGCGGCGCCGGTCAGGTTGGCATTGGTCAATATCGCTTTGGTTAGGTTGGCGAATAGCAAGCTGCAGCGCGACAGGTCGGCACCGTCAAGGTTGCAGCGCTTCAACACGATCCCGCTGAGATCTCGCTTCGATAGGTCCAGATAGCCCAGATTCTCTTCATTGAGCGTGCCGCGCTGTCCCTTCTTGCCGCCGGTCAGAACCCAATGCTCGTGTTCGGTGAAGACGCGCCGCAAATAGGGCGGGAGGTTATTGGGACTGATCCGCACCTTGGCTTTCTCAAGCCAGCAGTCGACCAGGTTGGATTCCTCCATCTTCGAGCCTTCGAAGTCGGCGCCTTCGAAGTGGGACTCGGTGGCGTTGATTCCTTTGAGGTTGGCCTCGCGCAAGTTGGCGTTGCGGAAGGATGCTTTGCTCGCGCGCGCCCCCGAGAGGTTGGCGCCGGAAAGATCGGCATTGCCGAAGTTGGTTTCATCGAGGTTCGCGCCGTTGAGCTGCGCCCCGTTCAGTTTGGCGCCGAACAGACTGGTGTGTCGTAACTGCGCGCCGGACATGCGTGCCCGGGCCAGCGTGGCGAAGTCGAGCTGGCAGTCGCTGATGTCGGTCGTTTCGCTGCCCAGGCGCATGCCATCCGCGCCCATCACGGTGCCGCCGCGCAGATCGGCCTCGGTCAGGTCGGCATGGTCGAGCCGGGCGCCGGAAAGCTTGGCGCCGCGCAAGCTGGTGTTGCGCAAAACCGCCGACGACAGGTCGGCGTCGGTCAGATCGGCGGCGAAAAGGTCGGCGTTGGATAGGTTGGCGCCGCGGAACTTGGCGCCGCGGCAGTCGACCGCGACCATGACCGCGCCGGAGAGGTTGATTCCGGAAAGGTCGAGGCCCGCCAGATCCATGCGCGAGAGATCGGCCCGCGCGCCGTTGGTCGGTTCCTTTAACCACCGCAAATGACTCTTGATGAGATCGGGCAGCGCGGCGCGCCGGCCCACCACAGGTCCCCGGCGCGGGGTGCCCGTTCTTTTATGTTGTGTCGCGGCCTGCATCGCGATCCCCCTACGATCAGCGCTGGCTCAAAGAAATCTAAATTTTGAGCCGATTTTTACTAAAAGTAGAGCTGGCCACCATCTACTCAACCTATGCTAGTCGGCTGGACGCAGGGCGGCAAGGGTAAAGGCAGGCCTTCTCGCAGGCCTTCGAGAAATCGTGCGGACGCGGGTCGGGGTGCCGGCACAAAAAAGGGGCCGCGCCCTTTTGGCAGCGGCCCCTGAACCACAGGTACTACGTTAACTAGGTGGCCTTATACACTGTAATACATGGAGAATTCAATCGGGTGTGGTGTGTGTTCAAAGGCGAACACTTCCTCCCACTTCAGGTCCAAATAGCCGTCGATCATATCGTCCGAGAACACGTCGCCCTTCTTGAGATAATCGCGATCGGCACTCAATGACTCCAGCGCTTCGCGCAGCGAACCGCACACCGTGGGTACCCCTGCGAGTTCTTCCGGCGGCAGGTCATACAGGTTTTTGTCCATCGCATCGCCCGGGTGGATCTTGTTCTCGATCCCGTCCAGGCCGGCCATCAACATCGCCGAGAACGCGAGGTAGGGGTTGGCGCCGGGGTCGGGGAAGCGGACTTCGACGCGTTTGCCCTTGGGGCTGGTCGCGAACGGGATGCGGCACGATGCCGACCTGTTGCGCGCCGAGTAGGCGAGCAGCACCGGCGCCTCGAAACCGGGGATCAACCGCTTGTAGCTGTTGGTCAGCGGGTTGGTGAACGCGTTCAGCGACTTGGCGTGTTTGATGATGCCGCCGATATAGTAGAGCGCCGTTTCCGACAGATCGGCATAGCCCGACCCGGCGAACAGCGGCGTGTTGCCCTTCCAGATCGACTGATGGCAGTGCATGCCCGACCCGTTGTCGCCCTTGACCGGCTTGGGCATAAACGTCGCCGTCTTGCCGTAGGCGTGGGCGGTGTTGTGCACGACGTACTTGTAGATCTGCATGTTGTCGGCCGTGCGCACGAGGGTGTCGAAGCTGATGCCGAGCTCGTCCTGGCTGGGCGCAACCTCGTGGTGATGCTTCTCGACCGGCAGGTTCATGTCTTCCATGATCGACAGCATTTCGGCGCGCAGGTCGGCATGGGAATCAACAGGCGGGACGGGAAAGTAGCCGCCCTTGACCGGCGGACGGTGACCGGTGTTGCCGCCTTCGAACTCGCGGCCCGAGTTGTAGGGGCCTTCGGACTCGTCGATCTTGTAGAACATGTTGTTGCTCGCCGTGTCGAACTTGACGTCGTCGAACACGAAGAACTCGGCCTCGGGGCCGAAATAGGCGGTGTCGCCGATTCCGGTATAGGCGAGGTAGGCCTCGGCCCGGCGCGCGATCGAACGCGGGTCGCGGTTGTACGGCTCGCCCGTCGAGGGTTCATGCACATCGCAAAAGATGATCAGCGACGACTGCGCCGCGTAGGGGTCCATCACCGCCGTCGACGGGTCGGGGATCAGCGCCATGTCGGATTCGTTGATCGCCTTCCAGCCCGCGATCGACGAGCCGTCGAACATGATGCCCTCGGAAAACGAATCCTCGTCCATCATGCGTGGGTGCATGGCAAGGTGCTGCCACTTACCGCGCGGATCGGTGAACCGTAGATCGACGTATTTGATGTCCTTGTCCTTGATCATCTTCAGGACACTGGCGGCATCGGACATGTCTTGGACTCCCTCTTTGAACGTATGTTGAACGGTTTTTGGCTAGTGGTTCCGGTGAATTAGATCGCTTCGTTGCCGGTTTCGCCGGTGCGGATGCGGATGGCCTGTTCGACCGTCGAGACGAATATCTTGCCGTCGCCGATGCGCCCGGTGCGGGCCGCCTGGGTGATTGCCTCAATGGCGCGCTCGACCAAATTGTCCTCCAGGACGATCTCGATCTTCACTTTGGGCAGGAAATCCACGACATACTCGGCGCCGCGGTAAAGCTCCGTGTGGCCCTTCTGACGACCGAAGCCCTTGGCCTCGGTCACCGTGATTCCCTGCAGACCGACCTCATGCAAAGCGTCCTTCACTTCGTCGAGCTTGAAGGGTTTGATGATCGCTTCGATTTTCTTCATCGGACACACTCCGGCAACGGTGCGACAACGCGCGTACCCACGGCATTGCACCCCGTGTGCCAAGTCCCGCGGTCGCAAAACGCACCGATTTCCGGGGTTTCGCCGGCGACTGCTGCCTATCCAGTGCCCATAAAGCAGGCACCTGCACAGAAAGCAGGCATACAAGTAAAGGGCGCCGTCACGCCCAATGTGGTCGCGGTCTCGTTTTCGGTGTAGCTAGCTGGGCGCGCCGCCGCCCGCCAGGGGAGTCTCCGTGCCGATCGACACCTTCGCTGCCTTCCTCGCCGCAACCGTCGTCCTGATGCTCATCCCAGGACCGTCGGTCATGCTGGCGGTCGGCGTCAGCCTGACCCATGGGTTCCGCACGGGTATGGCCAATGTTGTTGGCGCGTCCGGCGCGGTCGCCGTTCAAATGGTCGTCCTTGGCATCGGACTCACGCCGGTTCTTCTGTTTGCGGCCCAGTGGTTCAATGCCATCCGCTGGGCCGGCGTCTTCTATTTGCTCTATCTCGGCCTGGTGCAATGGCGCCGGGCCGGGGCGCCGCCGCGCGCCGCCGGGGTTCGCAGCTATCGCCACCGGGCGTTCTGGCATGGCTTCGCGGTCTCTGCGCTAAACCCGAAAAGTCTGCTGTTCTTCGCCGCGATCCTGCCGCAGTTCCTCGACCCGGCGCGCCCGCCGGCGGCCCAGCTCATCGTGATGGGCGTGACCTTGGTCGCCACGGCGCTGGCGACCACCACGCTCTGGGCCTATTTCGCCGATCGCGCCCGCGTTCTGTTGCGAACGCCGAGCGCGTGGATCTGGCGCGACCGCCTCAGTGGCACCGTCATGATTGCCGCCGGCATCGCCCTGGCCGTCGCCAAGCGCTAACCGTGAACGACTAGATCGATCGCCACCGCTGCTAATTCCTCGCGTTCGAACCTCTCCGCGGTGTAGTGTCGCGCGCCCCGGTCCGGTGTCTTGCGATGCCCCAAGAAACACTTTTTGCGTTTATCCGCGTCATGCTCCTGCTCATGTTAATCCCTGGACCCAACGTCATGCTGGTCGTGGCGACCGGTATGGCCCACGGCTTGCGCGCGGCGCTGCTCAATGCCGCAGGCTCGGCGGTGGCGATCGTGCCGCACATGCTGATCCTGGCGCTAGCTCTAGGCCCGGTGATGGTGTTCCTCGGGTCGTGGTTCGAGGTGGTGCGCTGGGCCGGGATCGCCCTGTTGCTGGCGTTCGGTATCCAGCAGTTCTTGACCCGCCCGACGCCCGAGGGCGTGGGCGAGGGGATCCTCAGCCGCCGCCCGTTCTGGCTCGGCTTCGGCGTGTCCTCGCTCAACCCCAAGCGCCTCGTCTTCCTGGCCGCGATCGTGCCCCATTTTCTCGACCCGGCTCGGGCCCCAGGGCCGCAGTTCGCCGCCCTTACCGTGGCACTCGTCGCCGTTACGGTTGTCACCGCGTCGAGTTGGGCGGTGGTGTCGAGCGGCGCCGGGCGTCTGTTCAAGGGCGCCCGCCGCGGCGCACTCCGCCAGCGCCTCGGCGGCGCCCTCACTATCGGCGCCAGCGTTCTGTTGGCGGTGGTCGAACCCTAGGCCGGTGCGGCCGACACCCTTCGAAACTCCCCGGCCGTGCGCCCGCCGTCGACCGCAATCTGCTGCCCGGTGACCAACGGGCGCGTTTGCGCGGCCAGGAACAGCACCGCGTCGGCAATATCCTCCGGTTCGCCGATGCGGCCCATCGGGGTGATTGCCTTGGTATTGGCCATGTGCGCGGCAAGGCGATCGGCGCCGAAGATTTCGGCGGCGCGCGGCGGCGGCAGGCCACCAGGCCAGGTCAGCGACGGGTGAATCGTGTTGGCCGAAATCCCGTCGGCTTTGCCCTCGGCGGCGAGGCCGCGGATCAACCCGGTCATGCAGCCCTTGGCCGCCGAATGGATGCTGGCATTGGTTGAGCCGCGCAGGCCGTTGACCCCAGAAATCGCAATGAAATTGCCGCCCATGGGCGTCGCCCGCCAGGCCGCAAAGGCTTCCTTCGCGGCCAGGAAAACGCCTTCCAGATTGACCGCCAAGGCGCCGCGAAGGTCCGCCGGCGTGCTGTTGTCGAGGGCGGCAAGGAAGGCTTTCCCGGCACTGCACACGACGATATCGGGCACCCCGTCGCGGGCCGCAATATCGGCAAACAATCGCGGCCAAGCGTCGGCATCGGTGACCTCGTGGGCGACGAAGCGTGCCACCCCCCCGAGGTCGCGAAGGGTTTGGCAGCGTGCCGCGCCCTTGGTCGCATCGCGTCCGGTGATAATCACCCTCGCGCCCTCGCGCGCCAAGGCCAGCGCACTGGCGCCGCCGATATTGCCGGCGCCGCCGACGATCAGCGCGACCCGCCCGGCAACGCGTCCGGTCATGGCTTAAAGGATCTTGGCGATACGCGTCATCGCCTCGTCGATTTGGTCGCGCGACGCAGCGTAGGAAAACCGCACGTAGCCTTCGCCGAGGGCGCCGAAACTCGTGCCCGCGACAGTGGCGACGCCGGCTTCGTTCAACATCGCGTCCTGCAAGGCCTGGGCGCTGCGGCCGGTGCCGGTGATGTTGGGAAACGCATAGAACGCCCCGAGCGGCGTCACGCAGGAGAAGCCGGGGAGGGCGTTGAGCCGTCCGATAATGAGCTGACGCCGCTCATCGAAGGCGCGCACCATCGCATCGACCGCATCCTGCGGCCCGGTCAGCGCTGCGATACCGGCCCACTGGGTCGCGGCGTTGACGCAGGAATGGTCGTTTACGGCAAGCTTCGCGGCCACCGGGGCGAGGGCGGTCGGCCACAGGCTCCAACCAAGCCGCCAGCCCGTCATGGCGTAGGTTTTGGACCACCCATCCAACACGATCAGCCGCTCGCGCAGCGCCGGATAGGCCAACAGCGAGGTATGGCGATGGCCGTCGTAAAGCATCCGCGAATAGATTTCGTCCGATAGAACCGCTACATGAGGAAAATTCTCTAAACCTTTGGCAAATTTATCTAGTTCTTCCTTATTGACGATGCCCCCCGTGGGGTTTGCCGGGGTGTTGACGATGATCAAGCGGGTTTTGTCGGTGATCCGCGCGAGCACGTCGTCGGCCGAAAAGGAGAATCCCGAAGCCTCGTGGAGTTCGATCGGCACCGGCGTCGCGCCGGAGAACCGGATCACCGATTCGTAGATCGGGAACCCCGGGTTCGGGTACATGATTTCGGTGCCGGGCTCGCCGAACATCAGGATCGAAAAGAACATGGTCGGCTTGCCGCCCGGCATGACAACGACGTTGTCCGGGTTGATCTCGACGCCGCGGTACTTCAGGACGTCGGCGGCGACCGCCTCGCGGAGCGGCACGATCCCATTGGCCGGCGTATAGCCGTGATGCCCGTCGCGAAGCGCCTTGATCGCCGCTTCGACGATGTGCGGCGGGGTCGGAAAGTCGGGCTGTCCGATCCCCAGGTTGATGACGTCTTTCCCCTTGGCGCGTAACGCCTCCGCCCGGGCGAGGACGTCGAACGCGGTTTCTGTGCCCAGTTGAGCCATGCGCTGCGCCAAGTGCATCGGGGTCTCCTCACATGCGGTTGCGGCTCATCCTATAGCGCATCTCACGCCCTGTAGCGCAGCTTGAATTGGCGCGACGCGTCGAACGGTCGCTAGCGATCCTCGCCAAGGGCCTGCGACAGTTCGCCCATCCGGTAAGGCTTGGGGAGAAACCGATACTGGGGGTCTTCGCGGCCCGGCGCTGCGGCGCTGGCGTCGTAGCCGGACGTCAGCACGATCCGGATCGCAGGGTGGCTCTGGCGCACGCGATCGGCAAGGTCCCGGCCGTTCATTGCCCCCGGCAACATCACATCCGAAAAAAGAATGTCATAGCGCACGGAACCGCGCAGCAGCGCCAAGGCTTCGGCGCCATCGGCGGCAACGTCGAGCTGATAGCCCAGGGCGCCAATCATGTCGGCCGCCATTTCGCGAAGCCCGTCGTTGTCCTCGACCAGCAATACCCGGCCACGGCCACGGACCGGGGGGCGCGAATCGTTACGCGCTGCCGCGGCATCGTTTGGCGCGATGGGGAGCGTTAGGGTCACGGTGGTGCCGTGGCCTTCCGAGGAGGCGATGGCCAAGTCGCCGCCGCTTTGCTTGGCGAAGCCGTACACCATGCTCAAGCCAAGCCCGGAACCGCGCCCCGGCGGTTTTGTCGTGAAGAACGGCTCAAGCACCGTTTGCAACAATTCCGGCGGAATGCCGCTGCCGGTATCGCGCACCGCGAGCAGGACAAACGCCGGCGCTTGGAGGTGCGCCTCGATATCGATGGTTCCGCCGTCGGGCATCGCGTCCTGGGCGTTCAACGTCAAGTTCAGAACTGCCGCTTCGAGTTGCGCCGGGTCGACGAAGACCGGCGGCAGATCCGCCGCGACCGAGGTGCCGAGGACAATGTTGCCCCGCAGCGTTCGGCGGACCAGCTCGGCGACGTGCCCGACGACGTCGCTCAGGTGCGTGGGTTGCGGTTCGAGAACCTGTTTGCGCGCAAACGACATCAGTTGGCGGACCAAGGCCCGACCCTGATCCAGCGCGCGAAGCGCGGTGCCGATGCGCCGCTGGGTCTCCGGCGAATCGACGATGGTGTCCAGGAGTTCGAGGTTGCCCTGCACGATCGTCAAAAGGTTGTTGAAATCGTGCGCCACCCCGCCGGTAAGTTGGCCGACCGCCTCCATGCGTTGGGCCTGCTTTAATGCTTCCTCCGTCTCATGTTGCTTGGTGACGTCCGTGTGGATGGAGGCGACCTCGATAACGTTGCCATCGGTATCGAACACCGGAAACTTGATCGACGATACCCGCCGCTCGACGCCGTCTGGAAAGACCAAGGTGTTCTCGCCTTTGACCGGAACGCCGTCGCGGGCAACCTGCCGGTCGAGTTCGCCGAACGCGGCGGCGACCGGTTCGTCGTGAAGCTCGGAACTCGTCTGACCGACGATGTCGGCCAAGGGCTGCGCCATCCAGTCGCAAAAGACGCGGTTCGCATGGGTAAAGCGGCCGTCGCGATCCTTGAACACGATTGCCGCCGGCGAATGGTCGAGGAACCCTTGAACCTTTTGCATGAGGGGTTTGATGCGGCGGCTTTCCAAGAGCGTCACGACTTGATCGGACAGCACCTTGAGCCCGTCCCGCTGTTGCGCCGTGAGCGTACGCGGTTCGTGGTCGATGACGCACAGTGTGCCCAGGGCAAACCCGTCCGCCGTAACAAGCGGGGCGCCGGCGTAGGAACGGACATGGGGTGGCCCCAAGACCAGCGGATTGTCGGCAAAGCGCGCGTCGCGCTGGGCATCGGCGACCTCGAAGACCGCGCGCTGGTTGATCGCATGCCCGCAAAAGGAAACCGCGCGCGGCGTTTCGCTGGCGTCGAGCCCGAACCGCGCCTTGAACCACTGGCGCTCCTGATCGATCAAACTCACCAGCGCGATCGGCATGCCGCACACGTAGGCCGCCAGCCGGACGATGTCGTCGAACTGGCCCTCCGGCGGCGTGTCGAGAACGTCCAGAAACGCCAACGCTTCAAGCCGCGCGGCTTCGTTCGGTGGTGTCGGGGGCGTCAGCATGGCGGCGGTGCAGCTTTCGTCGTCATAGGCGGCGCAGAGTGGACGATCCAAGCGACCGATGTCCAGAAGGCCCGTCCCATCGGTCCACAGTCGTTTTGGGGACACCGATTGTGATCGTGGGGACAGAGAGTGTGATTGGAACGCGGGTGCCCCCGGCGTTATCTGGGAACGGACCTTTATCGCCACATCGAAAGGACCGCCCCCATGATCGTCTCCGACGCCAAGGCCGCCGCCAACCGCGCCAACGCCCAGCACAGCACCGGGCCGCGCACGCCCTCGGGCAAAGCCGCGGTTGCACGCAACGCGCAAAGCCACGGTCTCTATGGTGCCAACACGCCGGATGCCGGCGAGGACCGCGCCGCCTTTAAGAAACTCTCCGAAGACCTGCGCATTCGCTTCGCCCCCGACGGTGTCGCGGAGACCGCCCTGGTCGCCCAACTCGCGAGCATCATGTGGCGACTTACCAGAGTTGCGGCTGCAGAGAACGCCGTCTACGCCGACCACGAACGGGATTTCGCCGCAGCCAACGACGACGGTGATACCGAGGTCGCGGTCGACCTACCCCAACTGTGGGGCCGCGCCCATGCCGCAGGCGGAATCGATTCGGCGATTGCCCGCATCAACCGGCACGAAGCGCACCTCCAGCGCATGCAACAGCGCACCCTCGATATGCTGATGGCGCTCCAGGGCCTGCGCGACGGGGTCGATCCGGTAACCGCGACCAAGGTTAACGCCCGCGCCCAGGCCAAACCGGCGCCCTCGCCGGCCGCACCCGCCGCCCAAGCCGCGGCCGGGCCGGGCGCTGGCGACTACCCCGAAGAAATGGATGAGGAACGATTTTTCACGATGGTCCGGCCGCTGTTCCACGAATACAACCAAATCATGGGCGAAGATCGCGGCCTCCACCTCGTCCGCGGTCGTCTCCAAGACGGCGTCGAAGACGCGGGCCCCTTGCCCGCCGTGACCGCAGCCGACCTGGGCGTTGAGCCGACGGACGCTGACCGCTAGGGCCGGGCGTCAACGCGGTTTCCTCCCCCTCACCGCGGGGGTGGGTAGGGAGGGGGTCGCTTCGCGATGACCCGATATCGCTGTGTCGCCACGAACCCCCTCCTTGGTCCTCCCCCTCTACGCAGGGGGAGGCATGACATGGAACCAAGGAAATCTGCCCACGTTGGCTTTGTTTCGGCGGAACCGGTGTCGCGTCCTTCGGGACGGCGCGCGCCGCGCGCCTCCTCAGGATGAGCTTTCTCTTGCTCGAGGGTGACAGGTCATGAACGCAAACAAACTCAAAAATGGCTCATCCTGAGCGATCCGCAGGCCATTACCGCAAACAAACTCAGAGCTAGCTCATCCTGAGGAGCGATCCGCAGGATCGCGTCCCGAAGGACGCTGGGCCCAAGAGGTGGAAGACATGAAACCCTAGAAAACCCGCCCGCGTTGGCTTTGTTTCGGCGGAACAAGATAACCGCCGCCACCGACACCGAACGGGT